>RFKJ01000389.1 GCA_003694325.1 Deltaproteobacteria bacterium | reverse complement strand
TCGTGGCCGTCTCCATCGGCGTCGTAGTCGCTTTCGCCGTCGCAGTCCTGGTCGACGCCGTCGTACCAGGTCTCGGTGGCTCCGGGGTGGATGGACGGATCGGTGTCGTCGCAGTCGCCGTCGTCGGGGGTGGCGCCGTCCCCGTCGAAGTCGAAGCAGGGGATGTCGCCGCCGACGGACTCGGTCAGCCCGAAGACCGAGGTCTCGAAGTCAGCGTCGTCGTACAGCGTGCCGTGGTAGGCGTCGCTGCTGCTGTCGGTGACCGTGGTCGACCCGGCGGCGTCGTCCATGCCGTAGCGCGCCACGATGCCCGGCTCGCTGCCCGTCAGGGCGTAGTCCATGGTGCACTGGATCTCTTCGATGGTCCGGGCGGAGTTCCAGATCCGCACCTCGTCCAGGGCGCCGTTCAACTCGTCGACGACGCCAGCGCCGTCGTAGTCGGCCCCGAGCACCCACAGCTCGCCGTCGAAGGACGCCGGCCCGGAGATGTCCTGCGTCGCGACCAGCTCGCCGTTGATGTAGAAGCGGATCTCCGTGCTGTCCACGGTGACGGCGAGGTGGGCCATGCCGTCGATGGTGCCGGACCATGGGGTGCACAGGACGTCGTCCTCGGTGCAGGAATTGCCCTCGTAGATGTCCGACTGGTTGACCTCGATGGTCCACGACGCCTCGACCTTCCCCAGGAAGAAGGCGTTGTAGTAGGTGGTGGTGTCGATGGCTTCGACGACGGTGTCGTAGTTGCCCTCCCCGGTGTCCCAGGTGGCGTCGATCCAGGTCTCGAAGGTAAAGGCGTCGCCGGGGTCGATGAAGCCGAGGGCGGCGAAGTCGTCCTCGCCGTCCAGGGCGAGCTGGTTGCCGCTGGCTGCGGCGACTCCCGGTGCAAGCAGCCCGGGCGCGAGGAGCAGGGCCGCCAGCATTGCGTGGGGCAGCGGTCGGGTGTCGCGGGCAGTCGGCATCGTCGCTCCAGGGGAGGGTGCGTCGGTGGCGCCGGACCCAACGCGGGCAGCTTGCGGTCGCTTCTTCACGCTACAGGGCGGCCGGGCGTTCCGACAGACCCGGCAGGGTGCCGGGACCGGGAGATCACCTCGAAGTCACATGGCCGGGCGAGGCGGGTTTGCGTTGCGACGTCCTGCCTCGGATCGGGCAGGCGACCGATGCCGCCCTGGTACAACTTCGGGACGCACCGGTCGGGCCCCGTCCGCGGGTCCCGGTCGCCAACCCGGAGAGGACATGTTCGAGACCGCCGAGGTCGGCCGCAGGATCCGCAAGCGCGACTACAAGGAGATGGTTCCCCACCTGCGCGAGACCCTCCTGCAGGCCCAGCTCCGGCTGCGGGACGCCAAGGTGCCGTTGATCGTGCTGTTCGCCGGGGTCGACGGGGCCGGCAAGGGGGAGGTCACCAACCTGCTCAACGAGTGGATGGATCCGCGCTGGGTGGTGACGCGGGCCTACGAGGCGCCGTCCGAGGAGGAGCGGGATCGACCGGACCACTGGCGCTTCTGGCGCGACCTGCCCGCCGCCGGCCAGGTGGGCCTGTTCCTGTCGGCCTGGTACAGCCGCCCGCTGCTGGACCGCGTCTACGGCGGCACCATCGAGCGACTCGACCACCAGCTCGACGAGATCGTCACCCTCGAGGAGATGCTCACCGCCGACGGCGCCGTCGTGCTCAAGCTGTGGATGCACCTCAGCCGGGACGCCCAGAAGCGCCGGCTGGAACAGCTCGCGGCCGACCCCGACCAGGCCTGGCGGGTCACCGACCGGGACTGGAAGCACTACGAGCTGTACGACGAGTTCATCGCGGCGGCCGAACGCATCATCACCCGCACCAGCACGGCCGACGCGCCCTGGCACATCATCGAGGGCGTCGACCCGCGCTACCGCAGCGTGAAGGTGGCGACGCTGCTGCGGGAGGCCATCCAGCGCCGGATCCGCCAGATCGAAGCCGAGGCAGCGGCGGCCCGGGTTCTTGCGCAGGGGGCGGTCGAGCACGCGGCACCGGCGCTGCCGGACGGCAACCCGCTGGAGACCCTGGAGCGGTCGACTGCCCGGACGGTGCTGGACCGGCTGGACATGTCCCTGACCGTGGCCCGCAAGCACTACAAGACCGAGCTGAAGCGGCAGCAGGCGCGCCTCAACCTCCTCCACCGGCGGGCCCGACAGCAGCGGCTCTCCACCATTCTGGTGTTCGAAGGTTGGGACGCCGGCGGAAAGGGTGGGGCCATCCGGCGGCTGTTGCCGGCCATCGACGCGCGCTCGGTGCAGGTCATCCCCATCGCCAGGCCCACCGACGAAGAGTACGCCCACCACTACCTGTGGCGCTTCTGGCGGCACCTGCCGCGGGCGGGGCGGGTCACCATCTTCGACCGGAGCTGGTACGGCCGCGTGCTGGTCGAGCGGGTCGAGGGCTTTGCCACCGAAGATGAGTGGCGCCGCGCCTACACCGAGATCAACCACTTCGAATCGCAGCTCGTCGCACACGGCGACGTCGTGCTGAAGTTCTGGCTGCACATCACCCCGGAGGAGCAGCTCGCTCGCTTCGAAGCCCGCGCGGCCACCCCCCACAAGGCCTGGAAGCTCACCGACGAAGACTGGCGCAACCGCGAACGCTGGGACGACTACGTCGCCGCCGTCCACGACATGGTCGAGCGCACCAGCACCCGGCAGGCGCCGTGGATCCTGGTCGAGGGCAACGACAAGAAGCACGCCCGACTCAAGGTGATCCGCAGCGTCTGCGACGCCCTGGAGGCGGCACTGGACGCGCGGGAGGGGTGAGGCCGCCCTGAACCGCCGGTGGACCGGTCGGGTCCAGGACGGTGCCGGGCGCGGGTCGCCCTGCTGGGGCCGGTGCCCACCGCGTCACCGTCGCTCCTCGCTCCCGCCCGCGACGGCACTCGGGCCCAGGTCCGCGACCCCCCCAACGTTGCGGTCCGGTCCGCCACCGGCGTTTCCGTCGGTCCCGGCTCCATCGGTGCCACTGTCGATGCCACTGTCGGCATCGCCCGGCTACATCGCGATCTCGTCCAGGTTGTGGAACTGCAGCTCGGTGAAGCCCGCCTCCTTCAGCGCCTCGACGAGGGGATCGAAGGCCACGAGGGTGCGGGAGCCCTCGACCCAGGCCAGCACCAGGCCGTCCAGGGGCTCGGGCATCGCCTCGACCTGGGTGAAGCCCGTGGCGGTGATGTGCCCGAGGTCGGCGATGCTGCCGTGGAACCGTCCCAGGGCCTCGGGCTTGAGCACCCCCAGCACGTTGACGGCGTAGTAGCCGCCGTGTTCGGAGCCGTCGTCGGGATCGACCAGCACGGCGGGGAACTTCTGCAGGCGGGCCCCGTGCGCCTCCAGCACGGCCACGACGCGCTCGTGCATGAGGGGCACCTTGTAGAGGTGCACCAGCGGCAGGTCCCGGCTCATCTCCTCGGCGTGCTCCATGAAGGG
>RFKJ01000388.1 GCA_003694325.1 Deltaproteobacteria bacterium | reverse complement strand
GGTGGGAGGAGGGCTGCTGGGGGTGGGGATCGCCCTGTGGCTGGGCCATCGGGACGGTCACCCGGGCGCGGATCGGCAGATGTCCGACGTGCACCTCGCTGCCCAGATCGAGGACCTGGTCGAGGGGATCGAGGTCGAGGATGGCGTCGAGGCCGGCCCGGGCGCGGCGGGTCCCGCTGGCGTGTCGAATCCCGGATCGGCGCCCGGCTCGATCCCGGTCGGCGCGGCGTCGGCCTCGGTGGCCGTGGAGGGGGACGCCGACGCGGTCTTCCTGGTGTCCGACAGCCGCCGCTACGAGGTGCCGGGGGCGGTCCCGGCCGGAACCTGGCACATCGAGGCCCGCTTCGGGGACGGAGCGCCCATCCCCCAGGGCTCGGTCCGGCTGGGGGAGGGAGACCACCCGGTCATCGCCTGCACGGCGGCCGAGGGGCGCTGTCGGGTCCGGTAGGACCGGCCGTCGGTCCACCGCCGCTGCGGGCACCCGGTGGACCCGCCGCGCGGTTTCAGGCCGGTCAGCGTCCTCAGGAGGGACGGGCCGCCGGCCACGGGGCGCGCACCGGGTGGGACAGCGGCTTGCCGTCCAGCACCATCATGAACGCCTCCTGTCCGAGGTCCTCGCCGGCCACGACCCGCTCGATGGCCTGGCGGACCGGGCCGAAGCGGCAGGAGAAGGTCTGCGTCATGCCCAGGTCGTGACATGTGCGGAATCGCACATGGCCCTCCGGGATCCCGTCCGCCTCCCGCACCCGGGGGCCGTCGAGGTCGGGGAAGCCGTCCTCGTCGCCGGGCAGCCAGGGCTCGTCCGCCGGACCGAAGGATGCGCCCGGCTCACCGCCGTCGTAGCTGTTCCACCGCCGGTCCGGGGCGTCGACGTCGCCGTGGGCCACGCCGACGGCGTGGCCGCCGACCGACATGTGGCGGGCGATGGCGTCCAGGTCGAGGTCGACCGGGTGCCCGTCGCGGTCGGTGAACGCCACCACCGTGGCACCGGCGTGGCCCACCGGGATCACGAGGGCCAGCACGTCGCCGGGCGCGCGCACCACCTCGGCCAGGCCGCGGGCGATGGAGGCGTGAGAGGCATGCGGCAGGATGAGCAGGTCGTGGATCACGAGGGTCCTCGCGGGTGGTGGCAAGGCTATCCCAGCCCGGCCGCCCGGCAGGGGGGCGTGCGGCGTCTCGGCTGCTTACAGCGACCCGCCACCCGGGATCCCACGCCCGGGACCCCCCCGAGAATCCTCTCCCCGGGAATCCACCATGACCGACTCCGCCAAGGCCGGTACGACCGGCGCCGTCGCCGACCCCGCCGCCGCTTCCGCTTCGGCAACGGGCGACGGCCCCACCGATCCGACCGGCACCCCCCGCCGGGACCTCTCGGCCATCCTCCGTCCCCGGTCGGTCGCCGTGATCGGGGCCAGCGATCGGGCCGGCACCATCGGCGCCGAGATCACCCGCAACCTCGTCCTGCAGGGGTTCCGGGGGCCGGTGTTCCCGGTGCGGCCCAACTCCCGGTCGGTCCAGTCGATCCTCGCCTACGGCGACGTGCGGGAGATCCCCGGACCGGTCGACCTGGCCATCGTGGTGGTGCGCAAGGAGCTGGTCCGGTCGGTGGTCGAGGCCTGCGCCGAGAAGGGCGTGCGAGGGGTGGTGGTCATCACCGCCGGCTTCAAGGAGACGGGCCCCGAGGGCCTGGCCGAGGAGCGGGAGCTGGCCGCCATCTGCCGGGCGCATGGCATGGCCCTGGTCGGCCCCAACTGCCTGGGGGTGGTCACCACCGACCCCGACACGCGGCTGGATGCCACCTTCGCCCCGACCTTTCCTCCCGCCGGCAATGTCGCCGTGGCCAGCCAGTCGGGGGCCCTCGGGGTGGCCATGCTCGACTACGCCCGGGAGCTGAACATCGGGGTCAGCGACTTCGTGAGCATGGGCAACAAGGCCGATGTCTCGGGCAACGACCTGATCGCCTGGTGGGCGGACGATCCGCGGACCCGGGTGATCCTGCTGTACCTGGAGAGCTTCGGCAACCCCCAGCGCTTCGCCTCCCTGGCCCGGGAGGTGGCGCGGCACAAGCCCATCGTGGCGGTCAAGTCGGGGCGCAGCCGCCGGGGGAACCTCGCCGCCAGCAGCCACACCGGCAGCCTCGCCGGTGCCGAGGTCGCCGTCGAGGCCCTGGTGGAGGAGACCGGCATCATCCGGGTGGACACCGTCGAGGAGCTGTTCGACATGGCCGCCTTCCTCGCTCACCAGCCCGTCCCCCGCGGGCGTCGGGTGGGGATCCTCACCAACGCCGGCGGACCGGGCATCCTGGCGACGGATGCGGCCGAGGCCTGGGGCCTGCAGGTGCCCGACCTGCCCGACTCCCTGCGCCGGGAGCTGGCCACCTTCCTGCCGGCGGCAGCCAGCCTGCGCAACCCCGTCGACATGATCGCCAGCGCCACTCCCGACGACTTCCGGCGGGCCACCACCCTGATGCTGGGCTGCGACGAGCTGGACGCGGTCATCGTCCTGTTCGTCCCCCCGATCATCACCAACCCCGCCGAGGTCGGGGAGGCCATCGCCGCCGCCGCGGCCGGCTCCGACAAGCCGGTGATCTCCTGCTTCATGGGGCGCCACGGGGTCCCCGAGGGGCTGACCACGCTCCAGGCCGCCCACATCCCGAGCTACGCCTTTCCCGAGTCCGCGGTCCGGGTCCTGGCGCGGGCGGCCCGCTACGGCGAGCACCAGCGGCGTGACCCGGGCACGGTGCCGGACCTGCCGGACCTGGACCTGGCCGCGGCCTGCCGGATCATCGACCAGGCACCGGAGGGCTGGCTCGGCACGGCCCGGGTCGGGGAGCTGCTGGACGCGCTGGGGATCCACGGCCCCGGCGGCGGCGTGGCCCGGTCGGCGGGCGAGGCCGCCGAGCTGGCCCGGGCGCTGGGCTTTCCCGTGGTCCTCAAGCTGGTCAGCGACACCATCAGCCACAAGTCCGACGTGGGCGGGGTCAAGGTCGATCTTCGCAACGAGACCGACGTGTTCGAGGCCTGGGAGCAGATCCGCGCGGCGCTCGCCGAGCGTGGCCGGGCCGAGGCGATGCAGGGGGTGCTCGTCCAGCCCATGGTCAGCGGAGGGGTGGAGTGCCTGGTCGGCGTGTCGCGGGACCCGGTATACGGGCCGCTGCTGGCCTTCGGGCTGGGGGGCGTCCACGTCGAGCTGCTCAAGGACGTCCGGTTCCGCATCCCGCCCCTCACCGACCGGGCCGCCGCCGAGCTGGTCCGCTCGGTGGCCGGCTTCCCCCTGCTCGACGGCTACCGGGGTGCGCCGAAGGCCGACGTCGCGGCCCTCGAGCAGCTCCTGATCCGGGTCGGTGCCCTGGCCGCCGCCTGTCCGGAGCTGGTCGAGATGGACCTCAACCCGGTGATCGCCCTGCCGGTGGGGAAGGGGGTGGTGGCCGTGGACGCCCGGGTGCGGGTGGCCCATCCGGCCTCCCCTCCCCGGGCGACCTGACACACCCCGCGGCGAGAGCCGCCCGGACGTCGCGCCGCGTCCGTGGCTCTCCCGGCTAGCGGTGGTTGGGTCGAACGTTGTTCGAGCCAGGCTCCTCAGAGAGAGGCGGGGTCGAGGGCCAGGAAGCCGTCATAGTCGATGAGTTCCCGCTCCTCGGCGACGGTGGCGTCGGACAGCGTGTCGATGGAGTAGACGACGCCGATGCCTGGGGCGAGGTAGTAGCGGACCACCCCCTCGCGGTCGCCGACGTAGCCGGACAGGTCGGTAATGCTGTAGGTGGCCTGCAGGACCGTGACGGCGAAGGTCCCGGCCGCGACATCAATGCTGTCGGTGCCCTCGACGGTGTAGTCGGCAGCGACGGTCCACAGGTCACCCGTGTCGGTGTCGGTGGCGGTGTAGGACGTCGACCAGCTCGCGCCCTTCACCATCTCGGTCGCGGGGAGCAGTCGCTGGGAGGGTTCGGAGAAGTTGATGTCTCCGACGCCGTAGCTGCCCGCCTTGGTGGTGTAGCCCGACACGGTGACGTGGCCGTCCTCGTGGCACTGCCAGTACTCGGTGATCACCATGGTGAGGGGCATGCCCCCCGTCAGGCTGCGGGTGACGGTGGCGGTTCCCGCCGCCGCATCCCAGCCGGCCTGCTCGACCTGCTCGGTGTAGGTCTCGCCGTCGAAGAACAGCGTGTCGTAGGTGCGATAGCCCGTCTCGTTGGCCAGGGGGGCGTAGACGTTGCAGACGTCCTCGTCCAGCTCGTCGTCGCAGTCGTCGTCGACGCCGTCGGGGGTGGCGTCGCCGGCGCCGGGGTGGATGGCGTCGTTGGCGTCGTCGCAGTCGTCGCCGCCGTACTCGGCCGAGGTGTAGCCGTCGTCGTCGCAGTCGTACTCGTCGTCCTCCTCGCAGTTGGCGTCGATGTCGTCGTAGCAGGGGTCGTCGGCGTAGGGGTGGATGTTCTCGTCGGTGTCGTCGCAGTCACCGGCCTCCACGGTCCAGCCGTCGTGGTCCTCGTCGGTGCCGACCAGGCCACCCCCGTCGCCGCCGCCGTCCCCCGCAGTGCCGCCGTCGCCGGTGGTTCCGCCGTCGCCGATCGTGCCGCCATCCCCACCCCCGTCGCCGGTGGTGCCCCCATCGCCCGGGGCGCCGCCATCACCGGCGGAGCCGCCGTCGCTGGCGCCGCCGTCGGCGACGCCGGAATCGCTCAGGTCGCCGGTGATCCGGGCGCCCCCACAGGCCAGGAGGGTGGTGCAGAGCAGTACGGGCAGGCGGGTTCGGTGCATGGGGCCTCCATCGCGGCCGCACTGTAGCCGACTGGCGGGGGTGGGGGCGAGCACACGGCAGGGTGGGTGAAATGACCCAGGACTCAGGGGGGAAACGGGACTCCCTGGTATTGTCGTGACGGCACGGGTCTTGCTGCCCGGTGCTCCCCTCTCCCTCCAGGAGGTTCACCGTGAAGGAACTCGTCATCCTGGGTGCAGGCACGGCCGGCACCATGATGGCCCACAAGCTGGCCAAGATGCTGTCGCCGGAGCAGTGGCACATCACCATCATCGACCGCGACGACGACCACATCTACCAGCCCGGGCTGTTGTTCGTGCCCTTCGGCATGTATGACCCCGACGAGCTGGTGCGCCCCCGGACCCGGTTGGTACCGCCGACGGCGCGGCTGTTGCTGGACGGCATCGCCGCGGTGGACCCCGACGAAAAGACCGTCACCACCGGCGCCGGGGAGGTCATCCACTATGACATCCTCCTGGTCGCGACGGGGACCCGTACCGCCCCCGAGGAGACCGAAGGGCTGACCGGATCGGGCTGGTACGACACGGCCTTCGACTTCTACACCATGCCCGGTGCCCGGGCGCTCCACGACAAGCTCATCTGGTGGAAGGGCGGCACGCTGGTCGTCAACGTCGTCGACATGCCCATCAAGTGCCCCGTCGCGCCGCTGGAGTTCCTGTTCCTGGCCGATGCCTTCTTCACCGAGCGCGGCATGCGCGATGACGTGCGCATCGTCTACGCGACCCCGCTGGATGCGGCGTTCACCAAGCCGCGCGCCTCGGCGATGCTGGGCCGGATCCTGGAAGAACGTGGCATCGAGGTGGTGACCGAGTTCCACACCGCCCGGGTCCACGGCAGCTCCCGGAAGCTGGAAGGCTTCGACGGGCGGGAGGTGGACTACGACCTGCTGGTGTCGATCCCGCTCCATGCGGGAGCCGAGGTCATCGCCGACAGCAAGCTGGGCAACGACCTGGGCTTCGTGCCCACCGACAAGCACACCCTGCAG
>RFKJ01000036.1 GCA_003694325.1 Deltaproteobacteria bacterium | reverse complement strand
GGCCACGCCACCCCGGCGTCCGCCCGCTCCCCCTCCACGCCGCCTCCCACGCCGCCACCTCGGCAGGATCTCCCCGACAGGATCTCGACATGTTGGACGTCTCCATCGTCGGCACCGCGATGTATGCCCCCGAGCGGGTCGAGACCGCGGCGGATCTCGCCCCCCGCATCGGCAGGTCGGAGCGTTGGATCGAGCGACGCACCGGGGTGTTGCGACGACACATCTCCGATGAGCCGATGAACGTCATGGCCGCCCGGGTGGTGCGCGAGGTGCTCGGGGACGGCCCGCCTCCCGACCTGCTGGTCAACGCCTCGCTCACCCCCTTGCAGCTCATCCCCGACTCCTCGGTGTTCATCCTCGAGGAGCTGGGCCTGTCCGGCATCGCCTCGTTCTCGGTGCACGGCACCTGCCTGAGCTTCCTGCTCGGCCTCCACACCGCGGCCAGCCTCGTGCACAGCGGCGCCTACAAGCGGGTCGTGGTGGTGAGCAGCGAGCAGGGCAGCGTCTGCCGCGACTTCGACCAGCCGGAGAGCGCCGCGCTCATCGGCGATGGTGCCGGGGCGGCCATCATCGAGCCCGCCACCCGGCCCGGACAGGGGATCCTCGGGTTCGCCCAGCAGACCTTCCCCGATGGCGCCGAGCTGACCGAGCTGCGGGGCTGCGGGACCCGACACCACCCCAACGACCCGGCCACCACCGACAAGGACAACCTGTTCCAGATGCAGGGCCCCAACGTCTACAAGATGGCGTTGCGGCGCGTCCCGCCGATCATCGGCGGGCTGCTGGAACAGGCCGGTCTGCGGCCCCAGGACATCGACGTCGTGGTGCCCCACCAACCCTCGGGCCCGGGCATGAAGGCCTACGAGAAGCTCGGCTTCCACCCCGACCAGATCGTCAACATCATCGACGAATACGGCAACTGCATCGCCGCCAGCCTCCCCATGGCGCTGGCCACCGCCGACCGGGCCGGACGTCTCCGCCGGGGGGACCTGGTGATGATGCTGGGGACCGGCGCCGGCCTGAGCATCGCGGGGATGATCCTCCGCTGGTAGCGGCCCCGGAACCCGTGGAAATCGTGCAGGTACCGGCAAGGCGCCGGGCGGTGGGGTATGGGGCGCTCCCCTCACGCACTCCCAAGGTGAGCGATGGACACCATCACGGCCCGGATGAACCGCGTCCGGAAGATCGTCGGCAAGACCTTCGGCGACCACGTGCGCCCCTGGATCGTCGGGTTCGTCTTCCTGAACATGCGCATCACGGTGGACTTCTTCCGGTTCCTCGACGGGATCTTCTACCCCCGGATCAAGCAGGTCGAGGTGAAGTCCCCCATCGTGCTCATCGGCAACCCGCGGACCGGCACGACCTTCATGCAGCGCTTCCTCACCGACAACGGCATCGGCGCGGGCATGGAGTTGTACCGGATGGTGTACCCCTCGCTGCTGCTGCAGAAGATCCTCACCCCGCTGCTGCCGCTGCTGGAAGCGGTCAGCCCCGCCAAGTACCACAAGCCCGAGGTCCACAACACCAGCCTCTCCAAGGTGGAGACCGATGACGCGGCGCTGATCACCCGCTTCTTCGACGGCTTCTTCGTCTACGGCTTCTTCATGGCCTTCGACGAGGAGGACCTCCTCGACCAGTTCGACCCCCGGGTCCGCGACACCTCCCAGCGGGACTTCGAGTGGCTGCGGGAGCTGTGGCAGCGCAACCTGCTGGCCCACGACGCCGACCGCGTCGTCGCCAAGCTGTTCAGCGTGTCCCCGCGGGTGCCCCAGTTCCTGGAGCGCTACCCCGACGCCCGGCTGCTGTACATGGCCCGGGACCCGGTGGAGATCTTCCCCAGCGGCATGAGCCTGGTGACCGGCGTGCTCGAGGAGGCGTTCGGCTTCTGGTCCCTGCCCGAGGAGATCCGCCAGCGGTGGTTCGATCGGCTCTATGCCGGCTTCGTCCTGCTGCTTCAGCGTTTCCACGAGGACTACACCTCCGGGCGGATCCCCAAGGAGAACGTCTACGTCTGCCGCTACGACCGGATGATGAAGGAGTTCGACGTGGTGATGGGGGAGATGCTCCCCTGGCTGGGCCACGAACCGGACGAAGCGCTCAAGCAGACCATCGCCGAGCGCGCCGAGAAGCAGCGCGCCTACAAGAGCAAGCACAAGTACGACCTGGCGAAGTTCAACCTCGACGAGGAACGGATCCGCCGGGACTGCAAGTTCTTCTACGACACCTTCCTGCCGCCGCTGCCGCACCTCGACCAGGCTTGAGCGCCGGTGCCGGCGCGGCCGGCAGGGACATCCGGGCCGGGGGGGGGGGGGAAATCCGTGGCGGCCCCGCCCCTCCTGCGGCTACCCTCGCATCACTCGGACCGCCGACGACCGGGCGCCGACGGAGGTGGTGGGGCGACGCGCGGTGTGCCGCCCCGCCGCCCCCTCGGGGATCGGTCCGGGCGGTCCCAGCCAGGAGTCGCCATGTTTCCTGCCCGTTCCTCCTCTCGAGCCCCGGATCCCGCTCATCAGCTCGCCATCGCGCTGATCGCCGGCATCACCGGCCTCTCCCTGGTCTCGCTGCCCGGCTGCACCGACAAGGGCGGTGATACCGGGCCGTCCTCCTCCGATGGAGGGGGAGCCGACGGCGGGGCGGCCGACGGCGGGGC
>RFKJ01000387.1 GCA_003694325.1 Deltaproteobacteria bacterium | reverse complement strand
TCCCTGACCCCGGTACCGGCTCATTCCTCCCACGCCTCGCGGGCCACCGGCACCGGCCCCAGCGCCGCGAGCGCGTCGAGCGCCTCCTGCTGGCTGGGATAGCGCCGCACGTCGGCCCGGGGGTGGTCGGCGACCAGTTCCCAGGCGGTGGCCAGCACGTACTGCACCCAGCCCGTCGCCCGGTCGCGCAGCAGGCAGTGGCAGACCTCGCGCGGCGGGCAGATCGCCCAGCCCTCGGCGTCACGGGGCAGGCGTTGCCAGGCGTCGCGGGTCTTGTCCGACGCCAGGCGCAGCTCTCCCCGGGCGTTGACGACGAACAGGGCGGGCAGCCCCGCGCGGGCCTGCGCTTCGTCGAACAGGTCGCAGAAGCCGGGCGGTTGCCGGTGCTGGCCGCTCATCCCTCGCCCCGCTCCAGGTCCCCGCCCCGCTCCAGGTCCCCAGTCCACGCCGCCATGCCCCCGGCGAGAAAACAGGCCCGGACCCCCCGCCGGCGCAGCCAGGTCGCCATCTCGGCCGCCCGGGCGCCCGCCGGATCGACCAGCAGCACCACCCGGTCGCCATCGAGGGCCGCCGCCTCGAGCAGCCCCTCGACCTCGGCCTGGAAGCGCTCGTAGGGGAGGTTGCGGGCACCGGGCAGGTGCCCGCGGGCGAAGCGGTCGGGCTGGCGCAGGTCGAGCACCAGGATGGGCTCGACCTCGCCGCACTGCACCTGCCAGGCATGCACCACCAGCGGGCCCATCAACGCGCCTCGAAGCGCAGCGTCGCGAAGACCGCGCCAGCCATCACCAGCAACACCAGGGGTCCGGTCCAGACGAGCAGGTCCACGGCATCTCCAGGGGAAGCAGGGGACGGGTCGAGGGTATCGTGCCGATGTCGACCCGGGCACCCGGTCGCAACATCCCGGCGCGGCCGGCATCCACGCCGGGACCCGCCCGAGGAGGAGCCATGATGTCCCTGCTGCTGTCCGTCGCCCTGGCGACTCCGGCCCGCGCCGTCGACCACGACGCATTCCAGCGGGTCCTGTCCACCTACGTCGACGCCCGCAGCCGGGTGGACTACGCCGGAATCCACCAGGCCGGCGCGCTGGACGGCTACCTGGCCGACATCGCCGCGGCCGAGCTGCCAGCGTCCCGGAACGAGCGCATCGCCCTGTGGATCAACGCCTACAACGCGTTGACCATCGACCTCATCGCCGACGCATGGCCCGTCGCCAGCATCCGCGACCTGGACGGCGGCAAGGTCTGGGACACGCGCAGGTTCACCGTGGCCGGCGAGTCCCTGACCCTCAACGACATCGAGCACCGGCGGCTCCGCCCGCTGACCGACGGCCGGATCCACGCCGCGGTCAACTGCGCCAGCCTCGGCTGCCCCCCGCTGCCGCGCACCGTGTTCCGCGGCGCCACCCTCGACAGCCAGCTCGACGCCGCGGCCGAGTCCTGGGTCGCCTCCAACGCCGTGGCCATCGACCGCGACCACAACACCGTGCGATTCAGCAGGATCTTCGACTGGTACGCCGAGGACTTCGCCGTCGAGGGCGACCCCGATCCGCCGGGCCTCTCCGGCAGGAAGGCCGAAGCCGCCAACTGGGTGGCGGCCCACGCCGACCCCGACACGGCCGCCTTCCTCCGCGCCGGCGGCTACACCGCCGAGTGGGACCGCTACGACTGGTCGGTCAACGCGCAGTAGCGGTCACCCTCTGCGGCGAACCCCAGCCACCGTCAGCCCGAACAGACCCGGGAGGAGCCACAGCGCGGCCGCGCTGGCGCCGGTCCAGATCTCCAGCTCGGCGGCGGTGCGCCTGGTGCCCCCGTCCAGCGAGAAGGTCACGTCGGTGGTGTGGGCCTCGCGACGGGCGATGGTGTCGAAGCGGGTCAGCCATCGGCCCTGGTAGGAGTCCGACCAGATCTCGACGTATGCACGGCCATCGCCGACGATGTCGCGGAGCAGGTCGGCGTAGAGCTCGTCGACCCTCGCCGGATCGCCGTCGACGTCGCGGTAGCCGAACTCGGTGGAGACCCAGCCGCCGCCGACCGTGGCCCGCTGGTCACCGATGACGAAGATCCGGGTGGAGACCTCCTCGGGCATCCCGTACCGCGCCATCTGCGACGGAAATCGCAGGCTGTCGCCGGAGACCCGGATCCGGACCCCCGGCAGCTCGGCCCGGGTCTCGTCGGACGCCACCCCGGCCACGGTCAGCGCGGCGAAGGACACCCCTCCTTCGGCGACGTAGGAGGCGATGGCGGGCCCGGACGGCCCCACCGAGAAGCCGGCCGCATCCAGCCAGTCGAGCACGTCCTGCTCATCGGAGCCCGAGATCACCGTGTACTCGTAGGTGCCGGTGAACCCCTGGGCGACGATCTGCACCGTGGAGTCGCCATCGACCGCCCCAGTGTCGCCGCCCCGCTGCAGTGCGTCGGCCTTCGACGCCCCCGCGCAGCCGCAGCCGACCATCATGTCGTCCTCGTAGCCATCGAGGGAGCTGATCCACACCTGGGGCGCGGTGAGTTCCCGCAGCGCGTCGAAGCGGGCGCGATCGGCATCGACCAGCTCGATGAACTCGCCGAACACCGGGATGATCCACCCCACGCGGTCGACGTTGGAACCCGCCTCCACCCGGTAGGAGACGTCCACATATCCGTCCCCCTGCTCCAGGATGACCTCCTGGGCATCACTGGAGGCCGACCCCCCGTCCTCGGTGAAGATGGCGGCGCACGGCCAGGCGGTCGACGAGAGCGAAAGCAGCAGCGGGAGCATGGTTCACCCTGCGCGGTGGCTGACCACCGCGCCCGGAGACGTCCGACCCGGCCACATCGTAGCCGGGCCGGCCGGACCCTGCTGCCGCCGTTCAGCCCTTGTTGCCGCCGCCGCTGCCCCCGCTGCGCCGACGCCGACGTCGACGGCGCTTCTGGCCCCCGTCGCCGTCCCGACGACCGCGGTCGCCGCCTCGGTCGCCGCCGCTGGCCCGACGACCGCCGTCACGGCCCCGGCCGCCCCCGCGGCCGCGCCCACCACCGCGCTCCTCGCGCGATTCCTGCAGCGCCTCGATGCTGCCGGCACTCTCGTCCAGCTCCGCCCGACGCATCCGGTCCCACAGGAAGAAGCCCCGCAGCGCCGCCGCCAGCAGCAGCTTGCCGTCGGGCCGCTGCAGGAGCGCCTCCACGTCCGGCAGGTAGCCCTCGAAGGCCATCGTCCCCATCGCCGCCCGCAGGCGCTGGGCGGTGCGGGCCACCCGGGCCTCGGCCGCCTCCTCGGGCGTGGGCAGGCGCCGCATTTCGAACTCGATGCCGTGCTGCGCCGTGAGGTAGTTGCGGGTGTGCAGGTCCTGGCCGCCGGCCAACGAGATCGCCACCCCCTTCTTGCCGATCCGGCCGGTCCGACCGGTGCGGTGCAGGTAGACCTTGGGGTCCTCGGGCAGCGAGTAGTTGATCACGTGCGACAGGTCGCTGATGTCGATGCCCCGCGCCGCCACGTCGGTGGCCACCAGGAACTGGGTCTGCCCCTTCTTGACCCGGTTCATCACCTTCTCGCGCTTGCCCTGGGGCAGCTCCCCGCTGATCAGCTCGACGTCCAGCCCCTTGCGGGACAGGAAGGTCGCCACCGTGGCGGTGTCCTCCCGGGTGTTGCAGAAGATGATCGCGCTGGTCGGCTCCTCCTGGTCGAGGATCGCCAGCAGGGCCCGGGCCTTGTGGTAGTCCGGGGAGGTCTCGTACATCACGTGGGTGATGCCCTCGACCTTGTCTTCGTCGGTGCTGATCCGGAAGTCCAGGGCGTCGCGGGTGTAGCGGGTGATCAGCGCTCGCACCCGGTCATCCACCGTGGCGCTGAACAGCAGCACCTGGCGGTCCGGGCCGCAGGCGTCGAGGATCTTCGTGACATCCTCGAGGAAGCCCATGGACAGCATCTCGTCCGCTTCGTCGAGGCAGACGATCTGCACGGTGGACAGGTCGAGGTTGCCCCGCCGCATGTGGTCGAGGAGGCGACCGGGCGTCCCGACGACGATCTCGGTGCCCTGGGCGAGGGCCTCCTGCTGGGGGCCGAAGCCCACACCGCCGTAGATGACGGTGATGCTGACGTCCTTGTAGCGGCCCAGCTCGGACGCCTCCTGGGCGATCTGGCGGGCCAGCTCCCGGGTCGGCGCCAGGATGAGCGCCCGGGTGACCCGCTCTCCGGCCTGCACCCGCTCCAGGATGGGCAACATGAAGGCCGCCGTCTTGCCGGTGCCGGTCTTGGACCGCACCACGAGATCCCGGCCGGCAATGGCGGGTTCCAGCGTGAGCGCCTGCACCTTGGTGGGCAGGACGTAGCCCTTCTCCTCGATGCCCTTGAGCAGCTCGGGGGAGAGGGGGAACTCGGCGAAGGACCGGTCGGAGCTGTAGGCCGAGTCGTCGGCGGCCTCACCGACGGCGTCTACGTCTCCCGATGCCTCGTCGCCAAAGTCTTCGGCCGCCGCCTCCTGCGCCTCGTCGGAGCTGTCCTCGTCGGAGCTGTCCTCGTCGGTGCTGTCCTCGTCGGTGCTGTCCTCGTCGGTGCTGTCCTCGTCGGTGCTGTCCTCGTCGGTGCTGTCC
>RFKJ01000386.1 GCA_003694325.1 Deltaproteobacteria bacterium | reverse complement strand
CCCCCCCGCCGCCCCGGCCGAGCCCGGCATCCACCAGCTCGACGACCACCCCCTCTCCGACCTCGCCGAGTTCATCGACTGGACCCCGTTCTTCGCCACCTGGGAGCTGGCCGGTCGCTACCCGGCGATCCTCGACGATCCGGTGGTCGGCGCCCAGGCCCGCGCGCTGTACGACGACGCCCTGGCCCTGCTGCGCCGGATCATCGACGAGCGGCTGCTGTCGGCCCGCGCGGTGTTCGGGCTGCTGCCGGCCAACCGCCGGGGGGACGACATCGTGATCTGGACCGACGAGTCGCGGCAACAGGCGCGCGCCGTCCTCCACGGCCTTCGCCAGCAGGGGCGGAAGGGGGGCAGCCAGCCCAACCTCTGCGTCGCCGACTTCGTCGCTCCCGAGGGGACCGCCGACTGGATCGGCGCGTTCTGCGTGACGGCGGGCCACGGCCTCGACCGGCTCGTCGCCGCCTTCGATGCCGACCACGACGACTACCACGCCATCATGGCCAAGGCCCTGGCCGACCGGCTGGCCGAGGCCTTCGCCGAGCGCCTGCATCACCTGGTCCGGACCCGGTACTGGGCCTACAGCCCCGACGAGCAGTTGGACAACGCCGGCCTCATCGCCGGGGGCTACCAGGGGATCCGCCCCGCCCCCGGCTACCCCTGCCAGCCCGACCACACCGAAAAGCAGGTGATCTGGGACCTGCTCGACGTCGAGGAGCGGATCGGCGTGCGCCTGACCGAGGGGATGGCCATGCTGCCGGCGGCCAGCGTCAGCGGGCTGTACTTCGCCCATCCCCAGGCCCGGTACTTCGGCGTCGGCAAGCTCGGCCGCGACCAGGTCGAGGACTACGCCCGGCGCAAGGGCTGGGACCTCGCCACCGCCGAGCGGTGGCTGCGCCCCAACCTCGGCTACTGAACCGGCCGGCTCTCCCCCGGCCGGAGCGGTCGGGCGGTCGGTGGACGAGTCGGCGCCCGGGGGCCCCCGTCCGCCCCGGCGGCCGTCAGTACCGGGCCCGGGTCAGGGTCAGGGGCCGGCTCGTCTCGCACCGGTGCTCCACCGACAGGCGACAGGGGCTGTCGTCGCACTCCTGTCCCTGCCGGGTGTTCACCACCGGGTCGCCCGGGTCGAACAGCTCGGCATCCGCCGCGTAGCGCAGGTAGTCGGCGGCGGGGATCCGGCCCGGGTCCCGGCCCACCGCCTCGGACCAGGAATCGGGCTCGGTCCAGGCGCGGGTCTCGGCGACCACCGAGGACCACGTCCCCGTACCGCCGTCGCCCGCCAGGTCCAGGGTGATGGACTCCTCGTCCTGCAGGCGCCACGACTCGGTGTAGACGTAGCCGGACTCGTGGGACTCGCTGCGTTCCTCGGCGTCCTCGCCCGACTGCAGGAACCGCCAGGTCCCGTCGGCCTGGCGCGCCCCGAGCCACGCCTCCTCCCCCATGATCAGCACCGCCGAACCGTCTCCCGTCGACTCCACCCGCAGGTAGAGCAGGCGGGTGGAGGTGGACGCCTCCTCGGTGGCCGACAGACCTGCCCCCGTGTCGGCGCCCCCATCCTCCGCGTCGTCCCCCGTCCCGGCCAGCGGCACGGCCTCGATGAAGTCGTGGTCGACGACATCGATGCAGGTCTCGTCGGGCACGGTGGGCAGCTCGACGAGCCAGGCGCCCGTGACCTCGCCGCCGCAGCCGGCGAACAGGGGCAGCGCCAGCAGGGAGACGAGTGCCCGGCTCATGGTCCCTCCTCCCTCGATCGCCACGGCCCGCGCAGGATCAGGTGCCGTAGGGCTGGCCGGCCGCTTCGAGCTGATCGTAGGCTTCCTCGGTGTCGTAGCCGGTCCGGGTGGCCTCGAAGTCCTTGCTGTCCGAGCAGGTGTCCACCACCCGGAGCTGGCAGGTCGTGTCGGTGCACTCCGCGTCGTCCCGGGTGTTGCTCTGGGGGATGCCCTCGGTACCGCCCTCGTCGTAGGCCAGGTACAGGCTGCTGGGGATCGATCCGACGCTCAACCCCACCTCGCTGTCCCACTCGTCGGACTCGGTCCAGGTCTCGTCGTCGACGCTGACGATCTCCCAGGTGCCGCTGGCCACCTTGCCGTCGATGGACAGCGTGATGGTCTCCTCGGTCTCCAGGTAGGCCTGCTCGGTGTAGCGGTAGCCGGCGTCGTGCTCGCGAGCCAGCCGGTTGTCCTCCACCCCGGTCCAGGTGAACTCCCACTCGCCCTTGTCGGTGCGGACGCCGGGCCAGACCTCTCCCCCGATCACCAGCACGGCGGTATCGGCGTCGACCTGGCTCACCTGGGCGAACACGAGCTGATCGCTCTGCTCGGAAATCTCGGTGTCGGTCCACACCCCCGGCGGCGTGTCGGGGACATAGGCGTCCCGGAAGTTGTGGGTGATGTCGGTCTGGCACTCCGGCTCGGTGGTGTAGGGCACCTGGAACAGCCAGATGGTGTCCGGGCCGCCCAGGCAGCCGAACGGGAGCAGGACGAGGAGGCTGGAGGCGAACATGGAGACTCCGCAGGCGGCCGTGGCGCAGCAGGCCGCCATGACGACTGCCGCGACGACGACTGCCGCGATGACGCGGCCGGGCCCACAATCGGACCGGGCCCCCGGGTGGAGGTGAGGGCCGGTCGTCCAGATATAGGGGCCACCGCCCGCTGTCCAATCCCCGGCCGGTTTCTCCCATGTCGGAGGGCTGTTCGGACCTCGGGCCGACGGGATCCGGTCCCCGGTGCCGACAACCGGCCTATGGTGCAGCCAGGACTGCCCCGAGGACCCCATGCCCGAAACGGACTTCCTCCACGCAACCCTGCCGGTCATCGACAAGCCGGTCCACCGGCTCGGCATCGCCGGGAACTACGGGATCGACGCCGCCGGCATGAAGGTGGCGCTCGACGAGCTGGGCCTGCAGTACATCTACTGGACCCCCCGGATGCGCAAGGTCACCCCGGCCGTGGTCGAGGCGCTGGGACGGGACCGTGATCGCTACGTGCTGGCCACCGGCCCGACCACCGGCTTCTGGGGCGGCAACATCCGCCGCTTCGTCGAGTCGACCCTGCGACGCCTGCGCACCGACTACCTCGACGTGCTGCAGCTTCACTGGCTGGGGGTGACGAGCTGGTGGACCGACGGCACCGTCTCGGCGATGATGGCCTTGCGCGAGGAGGGGAAGGTGCGGGCGCTCGGGATCTCGATCCACGATCGGCAGCGCGCCGGCCAGCTCGTCGCCGACTCTCCCCTCGACCTGCTCATGATCCGGTACAACGCCGCCCATCCCGGGGCCGAGCGGGACATCTTCCCCCACAACCCGCCCGGTGACCGGCGCAAGGCCATCGTCTCCTACACCGCGACGGCCTGGCGCAAGCTGCTGCGCCGCCCCCGGGGGTGGACCGACCGGATCCCCGACGCCGGCGACTGCTACCGCTTCGTCCTCAGCAGTCCCCACGTCGACGTCTGCCTGACCGGCCCCCGCAACCTCGACCAGCTCCGGGCCAACGTCGCCGCGCTGGACCGGGGCCCGCTCAGCCCCGAGGAGGACGCCTGGATGCGCCGCTTCGGCGAGGTCGTACACGGCTGATGGACCGGCCGACCGGACAGCCCGCCGTCCACCGCCCGGTGCTCCTGGCGCTGGACTCCTACGGCGGCACCATGACCGCGACCCAGGCCTGCCACCTCGCCGCCGACCGCCTGGCCCACCACCGGGTGCCCACCCGGGCGCACCCGATGAGTGACGGGGGAGAGGGGTTGCTCGACTGCCTGGCAGCCCACCGCCCCCTTCGCCGTCAGCCGGTCCCGACCACCGACCCGCTGGGTCGTCCTCGGACGGCGGCGCTGGCCTGGGACGGGGAGGTGGCGGTCGTCGAGAGCGCCGAGGCCGTCGGGCTGCACCACGTCCACCGGCGGCGCCCCCTCGACGCCACCTCGGCCGGCCTCGGCCCCCTGCTGGAGGCCGCCGCCGGGGCTCGCCGGGTCGTGGTCGGCCTGGGAGGCAGCGCCACCGTCGATGGAGGCCTGGGCATGCTGCAGGCCCTCGGCCTGCGGGCCGAGGACCGGCGTGGCCGCCCCCTGGTCGGCGCGCCGGCTCGCGAGCTCGGACGGGTCGCCCGGCTGGTGGGCCCGCCCCCGGCGTTGCCGCCGGGCACCACCCTCGCCGACGTCGTGACCCCCATCGCCGCGGCGGCCGCCACCTTCGGCCCCCAGAAGGGCCTCGGGCCGGCCGAGATCGCCCCGCTGACCGAGGCCCTGCGGCGCTGGGCGGAGGTGCTCTGCGCCTACGCCGCCCGCCAGGGCATCAACCTGGATCCCGCCCTGCTACTGCTGCAGAGCTCGGAAATCACCCTGGGCAAGTATTTGCT
>RFKJ01000385.1 GCA_003694325.1 Deltaproteobacteria bacterium | reverse complement strand
GGTCGTCCTCGGCTCCGGCGAGGTCGACCATTATCTCGAGCGCCCCCGACGCGCCGGCGATGGGATCGAGGCTCGGGCTGATCTCCAGCCGGCCGACATCCGTCGCCAGCAGCGGCGGGTCGGCGGTCACGTATTCCACCGAGAGGCCGGCTCCGGTCGGCCGGACCTCGTCGGAGGTCGCCTCCCCGACGGCGAAGCGCAGCTCCAGGGTGGCGATCTCGGCTCCGCCGAAGCGGTCGGCGGGCAGCCAGTAGCGCTGCCCGGCCGAGATGCCCTCTCCCGCCGGCCCGACGGCCGTCGACCAGGCCCCGTCGGCGGGACGCCACTGGAGTCGAACCGGCGCCCCCAGCGTCGCCGCCGCGTCGGCGAGGGCCCCGGGATCGCCCACCTGGACGAACAGGCCGCTGTCATCGGCGGCCCGCACGACCTGGGGTGCCGGCAGGTCCACCGTGGGGCCACAGGCGAGGGAAAGCAGCGGAAGGAGGAGGTCTACAGTCATCGGCGGCGCCCGGTTCGGGCTCGTTGCCCGTGTGGCTGGAAGGTAGCGTCCCTGGCTAAGCTGTGTAAACAGCCACGCGCATCCCGGCCGTCGCAGACCAGCGAGCGGGAGGCACGCGGCCGACGCGCCACAGCACCGGCTGCGGCTCCTCACAGCGAGGTGGACAATGCTGCGCACCGCCGGGCCGACCTGGGCCCTCATCGTCGGGATGGTCCTGTCCGGCTGCACGGACAAGGCCGACACCGGCCGGGACAGCGGATCCCTCGACGGGGGGGCCGGCGACTCCGGCGCCGACGGGGGTGATTCCGGCGGTCCCACCGACGTGACGGTCAGCGTGTCCCTGGACGCCACGGTGATGGACGAGTGTCGCAGCACCTGCGGAACGCTGTCCGTGTCCGGGGATGGCTGGCTTGGGGACGTCCGGTGGCAGGTCGAGAGCGACATCGACGGGTTCCTGCCCGTCGAGGGCACCCTCGACGGCGACGGCCAGGCGACCTTCTGCATCGACGGACCGTTGACCCCCGGCGTCCACAACCTCGCCTTCCACGTCGACATCGGCGATCGCACCTACGCCCTCGCCACCCTCGACGTGCGCCCCTTCGGCTGGGCCTATGGCCTGGACAAGCCCGTCGAAGTCCTCACCGAGCCGCCCTGGGTGCCCCACATCCCCGAATCGGACCTGCGGGTCGACCCGGCGTTCCCCTCCTCCAACGTGACCTACCCCGACCCCGACGGCGGCGACGAGCGCGTGCCCGCCGTCAGCGTGCTCGCCCCCAGCACGGTGGTGTTCAACGGGCGGCGATTCCTGTACTACGCCGGCACCCCCGACACGACCTTCTACCTGGGGGTCGCCTCGACCCGCGGCGAGGGCGAGAACGGCTGGGTCATCGAAAACGACGGCGACTACATCCTGCACTCGTCGCAGACCGGCACCCGCAAGGGCGACTGGGACTACTACGCCCAGAACACCCCCGAGGCCCTCATCCGCGACGACGAGATCTGGCTGTACTACAACGGGCGCAGCGGCGAATCCGGCGGCCTGACCATCGGCCTGGCGACCAGCACCGACGGGGTCCACTTCGACCGCAACCCCACGCCGGTGCTCGAACCGACCGGCGTACCCGGTGACTTCGACGAGGGCGGCGTCGCCCACCCCTCGGTCGAGGTGCGCGACGTCGACTTCACCGACAACGAGGCCGGGGCCAGCGAGGTCTTCGAGATGTGGTACGCCTCGGGCACCCTGGAGATCGGGTACGCCATCTCCGCCGACGGCCTCAACTTCGAGCGCTACTGCGACGGCTCGGTGTTCGCCGGCAAGCTGGGGACCTGGGACCTCGGCACCGTCAAGGCGCCCGAGGTCAAGCGCTACGAGGACACCTACTACATGACCTACAGCGGGTGCGGCCAGGGCTGCTACCAGGTCGGGTGGGCGGCCAGCAACGACGGGATCCGCTGGATCCAGCACACCGAGCCGATCATCCCCATCCAGCAGCCCGAGCCGGGCAGCAGCGAGATCCCCTGGAACAGCTACGGCACCCAGGAGGGGTTCATCGAGGACGACGACAGCGGGATCTGGCGGATCTGGTACGCCGGCACCTCGACCTCCGGCGGCGACATCGGCTACGTCGAGGTCACCCCGCGCTGACCCGGGTCAGTCCCGGGCGAGCACCGCGACCAGCTCCAGGTGCTCGGTCAGCGGGAACATGTCCAGCGGGGTCAGGGACCGCAGGCGGTAGCCGGCCTCCAGGGCCGGGCGCAGGTCGCGTTCCAGGATGCGGGGGTTGCAGCAGACGTACACGATGCCCCGGGGCCGGGTGAGGCAGAGCTGGGCCAGTACCCCGGGCGCGCCGGCCCGCGGCGGGTCGAGGATGGCCACGTCGAAGAAGGCGTCGCCTGCCGCGAACGCGCCGGCATCGCCGGTCCGGATGTCCACCGCGAGCCCGTGGGCCCGGGCCGTCCGCCTGGCGTCGGCCACGGCCCCGGGCGCCGATTCCACGGTGGTCAGGCGGTCCAACCCCCGGGCCGCCATGCCGAAGCTCAGGTTGCCGCAGCCGGCGTACAGGTCGAGCAGGCTGCACCCCTCCAGGGCCTCCACGGCGGCGGAGACCACGGCGACGAGGCGGTCGTTGGTGTCGCGCTGGACCTGGGTGAAGGTGGTGGGTCCCAGGCGATGCTCGATGCCATCCACGCGCATCCGCAGGTCCACGTCCCCCCGAACCCGCCGCCCGTTGACGGCGATCCCGTCCACCGGCAGGTCCAGTCGGCGCAACTGCGACGACACGCCCCCGGCGTGCCGAGGCCGCCGGGTGGTGCCCGCCAGGACCGTGCGCTCCCCGTCGGTGCGCAGTTCCACCGATGCCAGGTCGGTCGGCAGCGGCGGCAACGCGGCAAGCAGGGAGTTCAGGCGGGGATGGGCGAGGCCGCACCAGGCCACCGGGTCCAGCGCGTGGCTCCGGGGCGGGGAGAAGCAGGTCCGCCCCGAGGCGTCGATGCGCAGCCGCAGTCGCAACCGCGCGGGGATCGTGGCCTGGAGCGGCGCCACCGGGCAGTCCAGGCGCTCCCCCAGCCGGGCGAGCGCCCGTGCGCGCCGGGCCAGCAACGCCTGCAGGGCGTCGAGGTCCCCTCGGCACGCTGCGTGCAACCGGCAGCGGCGCTCGGGCGGCAGGAATTCGGGTGGCGCGGGCAACACGCCGCCGGCTTAGTCCGCCGGGCAGGCAGGATCGACCGGGGGGCGGTTATGCTCGTCCCGTTCTGGAGGGTCCATGCGCTCCGCGCGCCGCCGCCTGCTCGCCGCTCTCGTCGTGCTCGCCTCTGCCTGCGAGCCCGTCGAACCCATGGATCATCCCTTCCAGCAGGTGCCGGTGAAGACCGCCCGCACCGCGACGCCACCCACCGCCGGCGGGGAGGCGGGGGCAGCGACCGAGGACCCCCGGTTCGCCGACTTCGACCAGGGCTTCACCATCTCCAGCGAGGAGCTGCTCGGAGGGCGCGCGGCCGGGCCCGACGACGCCGGGTCCCCCGGCGGGCCGGCCGACGACGACGCCAGCCCGACCGGCGACACCACCGCCGATGCGGCGGCGTCCGCCGCCGACGGCGCTGCCTCCTCGGCGGGCGGTGCCGGGACACAGGGGGCCGGCGCCGCCGCCGGGCCCGCCCCCAGCGCGACCGCCAGCATGGCCGCCACCGCGCCGGTGATCGCCCCGGTCCCGGCGGCCCCGCTGGGTTGGGCGATCCGGCTGGTCAGCACGCTGCCCCAGGCCCAGCCCCCGCGGGCCATCCTCGGCCTGCCCGACGGTCGGGAGATCGTCGTCACGCCGGGCAGCATGGTGCCCGACGCCGGCCTCGTCGTGCTGTCCATCGGGCCCCAGGGGGTCCAGCTCGCCCACGTCCAGGCGGTGGGCGACCACGCCACCGTCGCGCCGATCAGCCTGACGCCGCAGTACTGATC
>RFKJ01000384.1 GCA_003694325.1 Deltaproteobacteria bacterium | reverse complement strand
CTTCGCGGTGATGCCGCACATGCACTACCGCGGCACCGAGATGAAGGTGTGGATCGAGCACGAGCACCAGCTCACCGGCAGCGCCCTCGACGACACCTGCCTCGTCCACGCGGTGGACTACCGGTTCGACTTCCAGAACAACTACCTGTACGCCATGCAGAGCCTCGGGCAGCTCCCGACCCTGGAGGACTACGACGTGGTGTACGTCCGGTGCACCTACGACAACAGTTGGGGCAACCCGTTCATGGAGGAGGCGCTGGCGGCGAGCGGGGACGACGATCTCGTGGACGTGTACTGGGGCGAGGAGACCGGCGACGAGATGTGCATGGCGGTGGTGGGCTTCGTGACGCCCCAGATCGACCTCAGCACGCTGTTCTGAGCGAGCCCGCCCCCGCCCCGCCTGGGGCGAGTCGTCACCACGCCCCGTCGGGCCCGCCGTATGGGTCATGGCGGTGGTATGAGGTTGCGGTGGAGGTGGCGGTGGTCCGGCGGCCGCGCCCTCGAACGACGTCGTCGTTGTAGGCGCAAGTGCATGGACTGCCCTTCGCTTTCGCTGGCCGCACCCGGCGTGGGAAGCCGCGGCCAGCGCGTTGCGAAGCGGCGAATCCCGCGGCCAGCGAAACCGGTTCCCACGGCCCGGCGTGGGAAGCGGGGAAACGGCTGCCTGGCCGCGTCGCGGCAGCTCCCCGAGACCCCCCGCAACCTCCCGCAGGGCGCGGGGATGGCGTGCTGGTCGAGGAGATCGGCGCGGGGGCTTGCGGAGGGTGCGGGCGGTGCGATATACGTGGGCCGATGTCCACTATCGTTGTGGGCGCCGAGCCCCCGAGTGGTCGTGTCCCAGGATTGGTCTTCGCTGCTGGCGCTGCCCCCGTCGTCCGAGAGCGGGGTCTACTACTGCCTCGGGCTGGTCCACGAGGAGGTATGGAAGCGAACGGGCTTCCGGCTGCGGTTCACCCAGTTCGAGGCGCGGCCGGCCGACCATCCCGAGTCAGGGGGCAAGCACCTCGACGCCATCGCGGATCTCATCGCCCCCGCGAGTGGTTCCGCTGCCGCTCCCTCGGTCGGGGTCGAGTTCAAGCGGCTGAGCTCCAACCTGCTCGAGGACCTCGCCAAGCTGACGGCATTCCACCCCGAAGTGCTCGTGGTCTGGCGCCACGACGCCCATGGCATCACGAAGCTGTCACCTCGCACGCGCATCGTCGAGGTGGGGCCGGCGATGACCACAGACGAGAAGCTGTTGCGCTTCTGCTCGGCCGGCGAGCTGGGAGCACGCTGCGTCGCCCGCGTCGAGGGCGAAGGCGCCAAGGTCATCGTCCAGAAGCTCGTGAGCGCCGAGCCCGTGGGGCTGTGGCCCAAGTGGCTCAAGCCCAACGAAGCGCGCGAGGACGGGGAGGTCCTCGGCGAAGTTCGACTCACCTTCGGCAGCCACCGCAGGGTGGTCGGCCGGCTGAACCAGTACCAGAGCCCGGGTCTCAACCTCTTCCTTGCACCGGACTCACCGATGGTCCGCTCGCTCGCGGCGCACGGCGTGGTGAAAAAGAACCGGGAGACCGTGACGATCCAGCTTGACAGGTTCGACCCGGCGAGGGCCGAGCTTCTCATCGAGGCGCTTCACGTCGCGGCGACCGACGCGGCGCAGTCCACCGCCCGGTAGCGCTGGAACACCGGCAAGGGGCACCGTAAGGGCTCCGTCACCGACCGCACCCGGACCCGCACGCCCTCGGGCAACTGGGGGAAGCGCCACACCAACACGGGCCGCTTCATGGACCAGAAGGAGGGCGGGGAGCCCTTCGAGGGCGTGGCGAAGGAGACGGACGGGCGGCGGGGCGGAGCGACGTCATCGCATCCACGGAGCTCGCCGATGTTTCGCCGCCACAACTCCAGAAACTTCGGCCGGTCCCCTGACCGCGGAGACCCGGACAGATTCTGGTGGTGCCCCGTGCCATCCTGGAACGCACACGGGCTGGACCGGAAGGAGGCGTCGTGAAGGACTACACGCGACGGGGCATCATCAGGGGGGCCGCGGCTGTGGGAGCCCTGGGGGCAGCGACACCGGTCTGCGCGGCGATATCGACGCGGCAGCCGATGGTGGTGATCGGTGTCGGGGACTGCGGAGGGAACATGCTGAACGCCGTGGTCCGGGCTGGGCTCGCCGGGGTGGATCTCGTCGCCGTGAACACCGACGCGGACGCCCTGGCCCGCTCGCTTGCCGCCCAGAAGCTGCTGATCGGTGCGGAGCTGACTCGGGGCCTGGGTGCCGGGGCCAACCCCCGCGTCGGCCAACAGGCGGCTCTGGAGAGCGCGGTGGCGTTGCGGGACCTCGTCGCGCAGCGGGCTGTCGTCGTGTTGGTCGCCGGGATGGGCGGTGGCACCGGCACGGGGGCCTCCCCCGTGATCGCAGGGCTGGCCAAGGGGGCCGGGGCCTACACGGTGGGGATGGTCACGGCCCCGTTCGACCTTGAAGGCAGGAGGAGGAGGTGCCAGGCCCTGGAGGGCGTGCACGCCCTTTGGGACACCGCGGACGCCGTCGTGGTCAGGCACAACGAGGAGCTGATCAGGTGGCCGCGCCCCGTCCCCACCGCGATGAGTCATTTGTTCGGGCTCGTGGACGCGGAGGTGGTGAAGCTCGTGACGGAGCTGCGGGACCTTCTCGAGGGGTAGGTCGGGACCCCGGAGCGCAGGAGGACGGGATGGATTGTGGGCATCGCCTGGAGCGGGAGGAGGCCGGCGTCGAAGTGTTTCACGGAAAGCTGAACCCGGGGGGATGGGTCCAGCTCGAGTCGGAGGACAAGCAGAGGCTCACCGGGCTGATGCAAGACGGGTGGGCCAGGGCCGACGAGGACTACATCTACATGGTCTGCCTTGCCGACGACTCCGTGATGCGAGCCGTCGGCTGCTGTCCCGTCCTGTACGTCGGCCACGGCCAGCTCCGCCGCGTGGAGGCGCTCACGGAGGCGAAGCACTCGTCCCGAGGCGCGCTGGGCAGGTTTGCGCGGGCCTGGGCTTCGCGATGCCGCTCTCTCGCTGTCGAGATCATCGTGAAGGCCGTCGGGGGGGCCGGGTTGAGAGAGGTGCTCCACCTCACCCACATCGCGCGCGACCACGGGGAGATGCCCCCCGCGAACCTGCGCTGGGAGGGCTACCTCTCCGGCCGCGTGATCCGGGCCTGCGCGAAGTGGGCCACCGACCCCGAGGCCGACAGGCGATGGCTCTCCTGCGTCTACGAGTGGGACGACGGCAACCCCGTGGCCGCGTGGGTGGACGTGCACGACAGGGACGGCCAGCGGGTCAAGGAGTGGGTGTTCTCCCTGGGGTGGGTGTGGTCGAAAGGCCTCCTCGAGCACGCCTATGGGGACAGGCCCCCTGTCGTGCCTGCGCAGCTCCAGGGGCGCATCATCCTGCTCGACGGTGGGAAGGGATCGACGGCCGGGTACGGGGTCGGGCAGCTCCCAGGCCACGGCGCCCAGGCGTGGACCTCGTGCCGGGTGGCCGCGGATCTGCCCGCGGAGTGGCTGGAGAACACGGACAGGGCCCTGGTACAGGCGCAACTTGGAGCCCTCTGGGACCGCCCGGAGTGGCACCCGCCCCGGGATGCGGTGGACACCCTCGCCGCCGTGTTCGACGGCCTGCCGGGAGGATCGGACTACCGATGCACCGCCTCGTAGGGCGGACCGGCCGAAGCGGGGCCCGGGACCGAAGAGGACCCTGCATGCGTCTGCCCTCGCTGATCGAGG
>RFKJ01000383.1 GCA_003694325.1 Deltaproteobacteria bacterium | reverse complement strand
GCTGGCCGGGTCGAGGCGCCCGGCGGCGTGCTGGCGGCGAAGCCGCTGGAGGGCAGGCGACGCCCAGATCTCGGCAAGGCTGCTGTCGTGCAGGTTGCCGACCTCCACGTCCTGGCCGGCGAAGTTGTAGCAGGCGTGGACCCGCCCGTCGTAGCGGGCGACCAGCGGGCCTCGCCACAGCAGGTGACAGGGGTTGCGGCGGCGCCAGCCGTCGGCTTCGTACAGGGCATGGTCGGGCAGGCCGATGTCCTCGTCCTTGAACCGGACGCGATCGATGCCCGGCGTGCCCTCCCACTGCTGCCGGAACCGCTCCTGCTCGTGGAGGTTGCCGGCGACCCGCACGAACTGCACGACCATGATCATCGCCGGTCGGCGGGCCGCCTTCTCGGCGGCGAGGGCCCGGACCCGGGCCACCGTGCGGTCGAAGTCGCCGCCCGGCCGGTAGCGGTCATAGGTGGCCGCGGTGGCGGCGTCGAGGCTGACGATGAGGTGGTGCAGGCCGCTGTCGAGGAGGCGCTGGCGGAGGCCCTCGTCGAGCAGCGTGCCGTTGGTCGACAGGATGGTCGTCAGGCCCAGGGACCGGGCCCGACCGATGATGTCGAAGATGCGGCGGTCGAGGAGGGGTTCGCCCAGCCCGTAGAGGTAGACGTGGTCCCCGCCGAGGGCGGCGTGTTCCTCGAGCAGCGGCCAGAGGATCTCGTCGGGCATGTCGCGGGCGCCGTAGTCGCCCCCGGTGCGCGGACACATCGGGCAGCGCAGGTTGCAGCGCACCGTCGTCTCGACGAGCAACGCCTCGGGGCCCGGTCCGGCCAGGGGGGCTCCGGCGGCGTAGTCGGCGGCGATGCGCAGTCGGCGCACCAGCCGCGCGGCGGCGGATGACAGGGGAGGGCGGGGCATGCTGTAGGCTGCGTCGTAGCATGCAGCGGAGCCGGACCAAAGGCCGCCCGACGGGGCGGGAGCGAGTGCCGCGATCGGCCGTCGTCGCCCTGGTTCCGGTCATCCTCGCGATCGCCTGCCAGGTCCAGGGCCTGCGGCTGCTGTGGTTGAAGTGGGAGGGCGTGGACGTCGCCGTCTTCGAGGCCGACACCTACGCCCAGGGAGTCCGCCACGCGATCGCCCTCGGCAGCGCCTGGCCCTGGGACCTGACCGGGCGCTTCTGGCCCTTCCTGCTCATGGCGCCGGGGATCTACCTGCACCTGCCGCTGATGGCGGCCCTGCCCGGGGGGCTGCCGGTCCTGGTGTTCCAGGGCCTGGCCATGGGCCTGACCGCGCTGCTCCTGGCCCTGCTCGCCCGCCGGGAGGGAGCCGATCCGGCGCTGGCCGCCGGGCTGGCGCTGGTGTGGATGCTCCACCCGATCACCGGGGTGGCGTTCGCCTGGGGGTGGAGCCCCTACGCCACCGCCGCCCCGCTGCTGGTCGGGGGCCTCCTGGCCCTGCGGGCGGGTCGCCGGCGGGCCGCTGGGGTCCTGCTCCCGGTCGCCGCGATGATGAAGATCAACGTCGCCATCATGGTCGGTGGCCTGGCCCTCGCCGCGGCCGTCGGGCTGGTCGGCGGCGAGTGGCGGCGGGCCGGGCGGGTGGCGACCGGCGTTGCGGCCGCCTGGGTGCTCGTGGTGGGGGCGGTGTTCGCCGGTGCGACCTGGTGCATCGGGACCCTCTCCGAGGACCTGCACATCGGCGGTCCCTCGCCGGCCACGGCGGCGGGGAGCCTCACCCTGCTGCTCGTCCTGGCTCCGTTGCTGCCGTTGCTGGGGCGCCGCGGCCTGCTGCTGTCGGCCGCCGCCACCGGCGTCGAGCTGGTCTACACGGCCGTCGTGAACCCCGCGAACTCGGGGCTGGTCCCGGCGGCTGCCGTCGTTGCTGCCGCCGCCGCCCTCGACCTGCCGACCCGGCCGCGCCCCGGGTGGCGCCTCGCCCTGGCGGGCCTGCTCGCCCTGGTCGGACAGCAGGTCTTCCAACCCCCACGGATCTCCCCCCTGCCCCTGACTCCCGCCGGGCTGGCCTACCGCGCCGATCCGCGCGGTGCCGCGGTGCGGGCCTGGGTGGACGCCCTGCCCGACGACGCCTGGCTGCTCACCTTCGACCCGGTCAACGGCGCCATCGGCCGGCACCCCGGCAGGGTGGTCGAGCCCCAGGAGTGGGACGGCCGCACGCGGGTGGCCGTCCTGCTCGACCGCGCCCTGGCCGACAGGCTCGGGCTCGCCGGCTGCACCGCCGCGCTCGTCCCGGAGAGTGAACGCGGGCCCGAGATCGTGGCAGGATGGTGCGGCGAACGCCCGCCCGGCCCCGAGGAGCGGGCGACCCCGAACCTGGAGTGCTTGGATGGACTGGAGCTGGATCGACCGTGACGCCGAAGTCGGCCCCGTGCTGCGCGTGGGGCCCGACACCTACGAACGCGACAAGCCGAACAGCCGCGTCCTTCGCCTGACCACCACCTACTCGCCGGGTCTCGACTACGTGGCCCCGGCCGTCGAAGCCTTCGCCGCGGTGGCCGAACACTGGGGCGCTCCGGTCCTGTTCGTGCTGGAGCCCGATGTCAAGAAGCCGCCGGCGGTCCGCTTCCTCTACGAGTGGAGCCGCGCGGCCTTCGAAAACGGTTCGGTCGAGCGGAGCTGGTTCCTGATGCACAACGCCTTCTCGCGGATCGTCGGCAACGTCGTCGCCCGCGGCTTCTGTGCCGGCGGCATGCCGTTTACGGCGCTCAATGGCCGGGCCGAGCTGGACGCCATCCTCGCCGACCTCGACATCTCCTGTCCCCAGGAGGGCTTCTCGCTCAAGCAGACCAGCACGGCGCTGGCGGTACGTCGGGGGCTGGGTGATGGGGCCTATGGCCAGCTCTTCAAGCGGCTGCTGCGGCGGATGCGCAGCCGGTAGGGCGGGGGCGCCGGTGACATCGCCTCCGGTGCGCCTCAGCCGACGTAGGCCTCGTCCTGCTCGATGCGGGTGAGCACCCAGTCGAAGTCGCCGGTGGTGATCTTGGCGTCGCAGTAGCCGCACACCCCGGTCTGGCTGATGCGGTCGAGGGGCGCGCCGCACGACGGGCAGTGCTCGGCATCCCAGCCACCGCCGTCGGGGTTGGCCGGGCCCCCGATGCGGCGGATGAAGGTCCAGTACTCGCTGAACACCCGCAACTCGGTCCGGCTGCCGCCCACCACCTCGCCGGTCTCGACCGACTCGGTCCAGTCCAACATGCTGGCGAAGATCCGCACCGTGATGGACTCGTAGAAGGCATCCACGCCGATCCGGACCTTCTCGATCCGCTGCACCTGCACCCGGTCGAGGCGGTTCACCAGCCCTTCCCGGGCGTAGCGTTCCATCCAGAAGCGGTGGGTCTGGAACAGGGCGTCGGTCTCGTAGGGGCGGGCCAGCTCCCAGCGCTGCTCGGACCAGGCCTGCTGCAACCGGGTGAAGATCTCGACGACGGTCCGTTCGAAGTCGGCCCAGGAGAAGTCCGGGTGGCGGGTGAGGAGGGCCCGCATCTGGACGCTGAGGTCCGGCGCGGTGCGGGTCGGGAGGTGGGTGCCCGGCTCCACGCCGCCGCCGCGGTGCAGCTCGATCGGGGCCAGCGGTCGCCGCTCGACGACGGCGATGTCGTCCACGATCCACTGCGATGCGCCGCCCGTCCGGATGGTGCCGCAGTTGGGGCAGCGGCCGTCGGTGTCCAGCTCCTGGGTCGACCCGCAGCTCGGGCAGCCGAGCGACCGCATCCGCTCGGGACCGGGCGACAGCACGCCGAGCTTCCGCCCGAAGGTCCAGCGCTCCCTGCACAGCAACTGCCGCGGCTGACCGTTGCGCACCTCGGTCAGGTTGGTCTCGAACTCGACGACCAGGTGCAGGCGTCCCGGCCCCTTGCGAACGGAGGAGATCCGCGTGCTGCCGAAGATGACGTCCCGCACCTCGGTGAGGTTTCCCCGCTCGGCGGCCAGCTTGTCGATCACCCGGTCGCCGGCGAGGGGGCGGAGGGGGGCGAGATCGCCATCACCGCGCGCCCGCTGCACCCGGGCGTAGACGAGCTGGACGAAGTCGATGAACAGCGGCTCGCTGAAGTTCGGGTCGACGACGACGATGCTGTCGACGGCTGCAGGCCGGGCAGCCCGGTCCGGACGCCGCGGCCGGGCCGTGGTGGGGTGGTGGCTGCGATAGCCGCCGCCCATGGCGCCGCCGCCGTGCTGAAGCTTGCTGTAGATGAACACCGCACCGATGACCAGGGTCAGCGGGATGCCGATGGTCGGGTGCCGGATGATCAACCACACCAGCAGCTCGACGAGGGCGCCGCCATCGCCGCCCCCGCCCCCGCCGTAGCCACCGCCGCTGTAGCCGCCGCCGCTGTAGCCGCCGCCTCCGCCGCTGTAGCCCTGGCCGCCGCCGACCCGCCCCCAGGCATCACCCGGCAGGCCGACGGCCAGCAGCAGCACGGCACCGACGAGCGCCAGCCAGGGCAGGGCCCGGGCGAGGCGGTCGGGGGTGGGGTCAGCTCCGGATGCGGGGCGCATTGGCGATCTCGTCGGGGTTGTCGTCGAGGGCCGGGACATGGCGGGCGAGGATCTCGCCGACGGCCCGGAGCCCGGCCAGGAAGTGGTCGAGGTCGTGGGGGTGGTGCGGATCGCTCGCCGGCCCCCACGCCAGGCCGTTCCACTCGGCCCGCGGGACACGGGCGTCCAGCCCGACGTCGGGCAGCACGAGCACCTGCTTCTCCAACGCGGAGACGTAGATGAGCAGTCCCGTCCGGTTGCGGGTGGCGTGGACCAGCTCCTGGTGGAAGGC
>RFKJ01000382.1 GCA_003694325.1 Deltaproteobacteria bacterium | reverse complement strand
CCGCAGGGACGAGAATCGCGTCGCCCCGCCGAGCCCCTTCCCACAGACCACGCAGCGCTCCAGGCTGGGCGCCAGGCCGGCGAAGGTCAGGGCCTTGGCCTCCAGGCCGGCGCGAAAGGCCGGCCCCGGGGCACCGGTCATCGCGTCGATGAGCAGCGCGGCTATCTCCAGGAGGCCGAACAGCCTGGGCTCGGGGTGCTCGGTCCGGGCGAGGCTGCTGCACAGCTCCACGGCGTAGGCCAGCAGCGACAGGCGCAGCAGGTCCTGGCGCGCCCGGTCCCGCCCCTCCAGCAGGGTCGCCTCGTCGAGGACCCACAGCTCCCCGCGACCGGGACGGAGGGAGGCCGCGACCAGCGCGCCGCTGTCCATCGCCCCGGCGAACCGCCTCCGGCTTCCCCGGGCGCCCCGGGCGATCGCCGAGATCCGCCCCAGCTCGGCGGTGAGCAGCCGCAGGATCCGATCCCGCTCTCCCAGGTCGACGTGACCGACGACGATGGCGCGGAGCTGTCGGGCGGGGGGGCGGGCGGCGCGGGCCACGGGAGTCAGAGGATCGGAGGCATGTGCAGGATCGCGCTGGCCAGGCTGAAGAACAGGGTCAGGCCGATGAGGTCGATGCCGGTGGTGACGAAGGGGCCGGTGGCCACCGCCGGATCGACCCCCAGCCGCTGCATGGCCAGGGGGACCAGGGTGCCCACCGACGCCGCCACCGTGAGCTGGACCACCCCCGAACCGGCGATGGCCAGGCCCATGCGGGGGTCGCCGTAGCGCAGGGCGGCGAAGGTCCCGAGCACCAGCGCGAAGAACACCCCCATGGTCAGGCCCACGCCGGCTTCGCGGCGGATCAGGGCCAGGGTGCCCCCGGCCGCCACGCGGTCCATGGCGATGTTGCGGACGGTGATGGTGGCGGCCTGGATGCCGACGTTGCCGCCCATGCCGATCATCACCGGCACGAAGGCTGCCAGCACGACGAGGGCCGGCGTGCCCGTCTGGAAGCGGTTGAAGATCTCCGAGATGATCATCCCGCCGCACAGGGTGACGATGAGCCAGGGCAGGCGCTTGCGGGTGCTCTGGAGGACCCCGCCGGACAAGGCATCGATGTCCTCCCCGACGCCGGCCATCAGCATCATGTCCTCGGCGGCCTCCTCCCGGATCACGTCCACCACGTCGTCGATGGTGACGATCCCCAGCAGCTTGCGGTGCTCGTCGACGACGGGGATCGCCAGCAGGTCGTAGCGGCTGACCTGCCGGGCCACCTCCTCCTGGTCGGTGTCGGGGGTCACCGCGATGACGTCGGTGGCCATGATCTCCTTGAGCGGCGTGCTCGGCGGGTGGGTCAGCAGCGCCCGCAGCGAGGTCACGCCGACGAGCTGGCCGGCGTCGTTCTCCACGTAGATGTAGAAGATCATTTCGAGATCTTCCTGCTGCTCGTGGAGGGCGGCGATGGCCTCGCGGCAGGTGGTGTTCTCGTTGAGCCGAAAGGCGACCGGCTGCATGATGCCGCCGGCGGAGTCCTCGGGCCAGGCCAGGATGTCCTCGACGTGCTCCTTGTCCTCGCCCTCGATTGCGGCCATGACCCGGGTCCGCAGCTCCTCGGGGAGCCGGGCGATGACGTCGGCCTCGTCATCGACCTCCATCAGGTCGAGGAGCTGGACGAGGCGCTCGAAGGGCAGGTGCTCGACCAGCACCTCCAGGCCGGGGTTGTCGACCCGGGTGAGCACCTCGGCGGCGACCTCGTCGTCGGTGATCCGGTCGAAGACCAGCTTCACCTGGGCGGGGGCGAGGTGTTGCATGGCCGCGGCGATGTCTTCGGCCCGGCTCTTGGCGATGGTCCGCTCCAGCGCCGAGGTCGCGCCGCGGCGCGCCAGGCGGCGGATCGCATCGACGAGCTGGAGGATCTCGGCCATGCAGCCCTCGGCGGGGCGCCCCGGCGGAGCGCAGGAAGGAGGAGCGGCCCCCGGTCAGCGGTCGCGGACGAAGACCAGCCGGCGGGGGTGGGAGAGGTTTCCGAGCGGTTCCACGCGCTGCCCGTCGTAGCTGATGGACAGGCGGGTCAGGTCGGACACGTCGATGGCTATCTCGTCGGCGCCGAGGAAGTCATGGGCATCGCCCGGCCCCAGCCAGCCGTCGAAGGCCGGTTCCCCGTCCAGCGCCACCTGCACCCGCACCCGCTCGTGGGCCTGCAGGTGGACCCGCATCCCCGGTACGACCGCGGCGGCGGGCGCTTCCCCGGTGGGTGGCAAGGGAGGCGGGGAGGCGGCGGGAGCCTGCCGGTCTGGAGCCCGGTCGACCTGCGGGACCGCGGTCGGGGCGGCCGAGGCCTCCGCCGCCCGGTCGATGAGCCCCGACAGCAGCTTCATGGCCAGGACGAGGGCGAGGGTGACCAGGAAGCCGGCGAGCACCAGCCGGATCACCGGCACGCCGTCGACCTGCCGGGTGATGGTGCGGCTGCGCTCGGTGACGTCGTGCTCGAGGGTCGGCTCGTCGGGCAGCGGGGGTTCGGCCGGTGACCGGGCAGTGTTGCTCCGGGCAGTGTTGCTCCGGGCAGTGTTGCTCCGGGCAGTGTTGCTCCGGGCGGTGTCGCTCCGGGCGGTGTCGCTCCGGGCAGTCTTGCTCCGGGCGGAGTCGGTCCGGGTGGTGTCGGTCCGGGTGGTGTCGGTCTGCCCGGTGGCCGCGACCGAGGGGGCCACCGGCCGCGGGTGACGGCGGACCGGGGCCTGGGGCGGCAGCCCGAGGAAGGCGAGGTATTGTCGCTGGTAGGCCCGGATGAACGGGCCCGGCGGCAGGTCGTCGGTGTGTCCCGTCTCCAGTGCGTCCAGGTACCGGCGGGGGATCCGGCTGTGCCGGGACACCTCGTCGAGGCTCAGGCCCCGGCGCTGGCGTTCCTGGCGCAGGTCGACCGGGGTCATCGACACCCCGAGGCCTGCAGCTCGCTTGCCGAGGCGTACAGCTCGCTGCCGGGATCGACGCTGTCCAGGATCCCGGCGAGGTAGGCGCAGGCCGCCTGGCGGTCCCCCTTCTCCAGCAGCAGGCGGGCGGCCTGGTAGCTGGCGCCGGGGGCGACGTCCCCGCACAGCTCGACGGACTTCTCGTAGGAGGAGAGGGCGGCGTCGAGCCGGCCCAGCGCCTCGTAGACCATGGCCCGCTCGAAGTGGGCGTTGCACAGGGCCGGCGTGCGGCGGATGGCTTCGTCGAGCACCTCGAGCGCGTCGTCGTAGCGACCGAGGTGGTAGTAGGCGTTGCCCAGGTTGGTCAGCAGCAGCGCCGGCTTGCGGTACTCCAGGTCCTTGCGGGCCTGCTGGAAGCGCTCGACGGCTTCCTCGTAGCGGCCCTGGTCCATGAGCATCAGGCCGTAGTTGTTGTTGATCTCGGCCTTTTCGGGCGCCAGCCGCAGCCCCCGCTGGAAGGCCTTCTCGCTGCCCTCGATGTCGCCCTGGGCCCACAGGGCCAGCCCGAGGTGATCCCAGGCCAGCCAGTTGCGCGGGTCCTTGCGCACGGCGTCCTGCAGGACCTCCAGCGCCGCGGCGGCGTTGCCCTCCCGGAGGTAGGCCGCACCCAGGTCGGCCCGGGCCTGGGCCTGCTTCTGCCGGGCCGGCGTGATGCAGGCGCAGAGCACCAGGAGCGAAGTCGACAGCAGGAGGCGGATCGAGGCGGAGGACATGGGGGCGGGGGCGCGGCGAGGGGAGACGCGAGGTCGAGGTCAGAAGTAGCGACCGATGAGGGGAGCGAGCGCTTCGCGGCGGTCGGCGGGGATGCGGTCGCGGGCCGTCATGATGGCATGTTCCATCGCCCCGAGCATCGGGGCGGGGCCGGGGTGCGCGGCGATGCGCGGGGCGACGGCCTTGATGATCGCCCGGGCGGTGGCGACGTTGGCCTGGATCACCGCGATGACCGACGCGACGGTGACATCGTCGTGGCCGTCGTGCCAGCAGTCGTAGTCGGTGGACATGGCCACCGTGGCGTAGGAGATCTCGGCCTCCCGCGCCAGCTTGGCCTCGGTGAGGTTGGTCATGCCGATGACCTGGGCGCCCCACGACCGGTAGAGGTTGCTCTCGGCGCGGGTGGAGAACTGCGGGCCCTCCATGCATACGTAGGTCCCGCCGTCGTGGACGGTGGCGCCAGCCTCGCGGGCCGCCTCGAGCAGGTAGCCGCGCAGCGTGCCGCAGACGGGGTCGGCGAACCCGACGTGACCGACGATGCCGCCCTCGAAGAAGGTGCTGGCCCGGACGCCCTTGGTGCGGTCGATGAACTGGTCGATGATGACCATGTGACCGGGGACGATCTCCTCCTGGAGCGATCCCACCGCCGAGATGCTGACGATCCAGTCGACGCCGAGCGACTTCATGCCCCAGATGTTGGCCCGGTAGGGCACCTCGCTGGGGTTGAGGACGTGGCCCCGTCCATGGCGCGGCAGGAAGCACAGCTCGACGGGCCGCCCATCGTGGCTGGTCAGGTCGCGGAGCCGCCCGATGATGTAGGCGTCGCTGGGGCGGCCGAAGGGGGTGTCCACCGCCTGCTCGCGGAGGTCGGTCAGGCCGTCGATGTCGTAGAGGCCGCTCCCGCCGATGACGCCGATGCGGAAGGAGGTGCGGTCGCTGTGCATGGGGGGCTCCTGTGGAGGGGGCGTGGGG
>RFKJ01000381.1 GCA_003694325.1 Deltaproteobacteria bacterium | reverse complement strand
GCCCACGCCCTCCCAGCGTCCCCTCGTCGCCGGCATCCTCTGGAAGCGCCTCGACAACGGCTGGAACCTCGGCGTCGACGCCACCAGCCGCTACACCCTGGAGCAGTGGAACGATCGCCGCGCCTTCCTGGCAAAGTTGCGCGATCCCACCGATCCCTACAACACCCGCCTGCGTCCGGGCCTGCCCCCCACCCCCATCGGCAACCCCGGCATCACCGCGCTGGAGGCCGCCATCGCGCCACAGGACAGCGAGTTCTGGTACTACCTCCACGACGGCGACCAGCAGCTCCACCCCGCTCGCAACGTCCGCGAACACGAGGCCAACCGCCGCCGCTACGGCGTCTACTGAACGCCGGGAGACTCCCCCGTCTCCCAGCCCGACAGTCGCTCGTCACCCGGCGGCGGCAACCAGGCAGCCATGGTCTCGTCCCCATCCGCCCACCGCATCCAGGCCAGCGCCAGGGTTCGCGACAGGTCGTGGACCTCCTCCGGATCCCGGTACGGCGGGTCGCAGTCGGGCACGGTGGGCAGGAAGCTGCACACGTCGCTGAAGCTGTAGTGGCCCGCACCGTCGAGGTGCGCCGCGGCCCGCGGGTCGACCTGCAGCGCCTCCCAGATCGGGCCGACGGTCGTTTCCCAGGGCGTGGTGGCGTCGAGATCTCCGGCCTGGATCATGGTGGGGATGGCGATGTCGCCGAGCCCGGCGTTGAGCACCTCGTAGCCCGCCGGGGCCAGGGCCACCGCCACCCGCGCCCGGGGATCGGACTGGTCGAACACCGCCTCGTCGGGGTGCTCTGCGGCCCAGGTGGCGACATCGTCGCACAGCCAGCCCCCTTCGGCGGCGCAGACCGCCGCCACGGCATCGACGTCGATCACCGCCCCGGCGACGGCCAGGGTCGTGTACCCCCCGAAGCTGTGACCCATGACCGCGTAGCCGCCGTCGGGGTCCACGCAGCCGTAGAGGGGATCCGTCGCGTCCGCGCCCCGGGCCACCAGCGCGTCGAAGGCATCGGCCACGTCCACCGGCCGGCGAAACACCAGCTCCGGCATCCGGTCGCCGTCGTAGTCGAAGAAGGTGTTGCCGGCATGATCCGGGGCCACCACCACGACGCCGTGGCTGGCGAGGTGATCGGCCAAGTAGAAGCTCTGCCAGCGCACGCCCTGGTTGCCGTGGCTGAACACCACCACCGGGCGGGGGCTGCTGCAATCGGCCATCCCCCCGGAGAATGCCCCCGGGTCGGTGACCATGTCGTCGTAGACCGCGGCCGCCCCCTGGCCATCGGTGCGAGGGTCATCGGCCCGCGGGAACCAGGTCTGCACCGACAGCTCGACCCCCCACGACCCGGTGATCCGCGTCTCGTCGGTGCCCACCGCCCAGGCGCCGGGCGCCGAGGGGTCGACGATGGTGTCGCCCCCACCGGTATCCATCCCCGAGGTCCCGCTGTCGGGACCACCATCCGGGCTGCAGGCCAGCAGCAGGAGCAGCGGGCCCATCAGCCGGCCCGGAGCCGGCGGGCGACGTCGACGGCGGCGTAGGTCAGCACCCCGTCGGCGCCGGCTCGCTTGAAGGCCAGCAGGCTCTCCATCATGACCCGGTCGCCATCCAGCCAGCCGCGCTCGGCCGCGCCCTTGAGCATCGCGTACTCCCCGGAGACCTGGTAGACGAAGGTCGGCATCGAGAAGGCGTCGCGGACCCGGCGAACGATGTCGAGGTAGGGCATCCCCGGCTTGACCATGACCATGTCGGCGCCCTCCTCGATGTCCAGGGCCACCTCGCGCAGGGCCTCGTCGCTGTTGGCCGGGTCCATCTGGTAGGTCCGCTTGTCGCCCTGGCCCAGGGCCGCCTTGCTGCCTACCGCGTCTCGGAACGGCCCGTAGAAGGCGCTGGCGTACTTGGCGGCGTAGCTGAGGATCTGCACTCCGCTGAACCCCTCGCCGTCGAGGGCGTCCCGGATCGCGCCGATGCGCCCGTCCATCATGTCGCTGGGGGCGATGACGTCGCAGCCGGCGCGCGCCTGGTTGAGCGCCTGGGCGCAGAGCGCCTCGACCGAGAGGTCGTTGACGATCTCGCCGTCGACCAGGATGCCGTCCTGGCCATGGGTGGTGAACGGGTCCAGCGCCACGTCGCAGATGATGCCGACCTCGGGCACCGCCGCCTTGAGGGCCCGCACAGCCCGACACACCAGGTTGTCCGGGTCGGCGGCGTGGGCGCCGTCGGGCGTCTTGTACTGGGGGTCGATGACCGGGAACACGGCGATCGCCGGGATCCCCAGCGCCGCCGCCGCCGCTGCGTCCTCGACCAGGGCGTCGATGGACAGGCGGTGGACCCCCGGCATGCTGGCGACGGGCGTGCGCGGCGTGTCGCCGTCGACGACGAACACCGGCCAGATCAGGTCATCGACGGTGAGCACCGACTCGCGCACCAGGCGACGCGCCCAGTCGGATCGACGATTGCGGCGAAGGCGGGTTCTCGGAAAGGCCATGGCGGCGTCCGGGGCGAAGGGGATGCGGGAGGAGGGACGGGCGCCGTCCCCGGCTCCATGGG
>RFKJ01000380.1 GCA_003694325.1 Deltaproteobacteria bacterium | reverse complement strand
CCCGTGCCCGTGCCCGTGTCCTTCCCCCCTCGCTTCGTGTCCGCGGTCCGACACCTGCCCCCCCTGGGCCTGATGGTCCTGGCGGCCGGGACCGGCTGCACCCGCAGCCAGCCGTTGCCGGACCTCGGTGACTGCGCGATCTACCCCGATGGCACCTACACCTACGGCCAGGTGGGCATCGGCACCTGCCTGGCGGGACCCGCCGCCCTGTCCTTCGTCGACAACGGCGGCGATCCGGTGCTGCTGGTGACCAACGCCAACCACCTCGGCACCTTCACTGGCGGGTCGATGCTGGCCATCCCCTGGTCGGCCGTCGACCTGGGGCAGGGGCGCAACGTCATCGGCGACCTCGGGGCCGAGGCGGTGGACCTGCCGAGCTTCGCCGGCGGCTTCGACGTGTGGGACAAGAACAGCGACGGGCAGGGCGACCTGGCGCTCGTCGCCTCCCGGGAGTCCGACGAGGCCCGGACCCGGGCCTGGCCGGACGAGGTGTGGCTCGTCGACATCACCGACCCGACCCGGCCGGCGCTGGCCGACGCCGGGCCCGACGGCGGCAGCACCGTGACGGTGGGTTCCGACCCGGTGGACGTCGCCGTCGACGAGGCCAGCGGGCGGGCCTTCGTGGTCAACCGCACCAGCCACTCGGTGTCGATCCTCGACGTGACCGGCGACCCGGTGGACGTCGTCCTGCCGTGGCCGGAGCAGGTCCTGACCGAGGGGTCCCTCGACGACCGCGACGGCAGCGGCTCGACGGGCGAGATGACCACCCTGGAGCTGGCCGACACCACCCTCGTCCCCGACGAGGACTTCACCCTGACCTGGGTGGACGGAACCTGGCGGGTGTGGCTGCCCGAGGAAGCCGGGCTGCGCCGCACCACCACCACCGGGGGCGGCACCTACACCGACAGCAACCTCGGCACGGAGCTGAGCCCCGACGACGCCGCCATCGCCATCGACGCCATCGCCGACCCGGCGCTGCTCGACATGGGGGACGTCCTGGCGATGTACTTCTCGGACAACGGCGGCGTCTACGTGGCGCTGTCGGACTCCGCCCTGGCGGCCTGGGCGGTGCAGACCACGCCGGCGCTGTCCGCCTCCGAGGGCGACGAGTGGGACGCCGTGGTACACGGGCCCGAGGTCGTCTACGGCCCCGACGACATCGCCATGTTCTACGGGGCCACCGACGGCAGCGAGGGGGCGATCTCCCAGATCGGGCGGGCCACCTCCAGCGACGGGCTGCTGTTCAGCCGAACCGGCGACCCGGTGATCGTTCCGACCTGGGACCACGAGCTGGGGGGCGTCGACGATCCGACGGTGTGGTACGACTCCGAGATCGGCCTGTACCGGATGGCCTACGGGGCCTTCGACGGAGAACGCTGGACCATCGGCCACGCCGTGAGCACCGACCTCGACACCTGGACCAGCGATCCCGAGCCGCTGTTCGAGGTCCCCGGGGTGGACGTGGCCGCGCCGGTCGTCGCCTTCGAGCCGGGGATGACCCGCATGTGGTACGCCCGCGACGACGGCACCGGCTGGGTGGTCGCCGAGGCCACCAGCCCCGACGGGCGGACCTGGACGGAGACCGGGGTGACCCTGGCCCTGGACGGCACCGCCGACGACGGCCCGCCCGGACCCGCCGTGCAGGCGGCCATCCAGAGCCAGTTCCGGCTGAACCGCGAGAGCACCGGCGAGCTGGTCGGCCAGGTCGACAGCGGCACGACGGTGTCCATGGACAGCCTGGGCTTTCTGTTCGGGGTGGTGTCGGGCTACCACGCCGGCACCGACACGGCCGGGGCCGCGTCGGCGAACGGGATCACCGTCGACAGCGTGGATCCGGCAACCGGCCGGGCCTGGTTCACCCTGACGGACGAGGGGGGCACCCCGGCCATCGGGACCGGCACCGTGGACGGCCTCGGCAACGTCACGGTCGACAGCACGACCGCCCTGGTCGGCACGGAATCCTACGAAGATCACGGCGTCACCCACCCCACCGTGGTGGCGACGGCCGACGGCTACGTCATGCTGTACGCCGCGCGCCAGGGCGAGGTCACCACCATCGCCCGGGCCACCAGCACCGATGGCCTGTCCTGGACCCGGACCGGCGAGGTGCTCGTTGGCGGCACCGACTGGGACAGCGTCGAGCTGGTCCCCGGCAGCGTGGTCATCCAGGACGACGGCTCCTGGCGGCTGTTCTACAGCGGCAGCGACGGCGAGACCTGGCGGATCGGCGAGGCCGTCAGCACCGACCAGGGCATGACCTGGACCCGAGACGGCGGCACCGCCGGCTACAGCTTCACGACCGGCAGCCCCGGCGAGTGGGACGACTCGGGAGTCCGCGACCCCTTCGCCATGCAGGCCGACGACGGCTCCTGGCAGCTCTGGTACGCCGGGTTCGACGGGGACGCCTGGGCCGTCGGCTATGCCACCCGCGCCTCCCTCGACGACGACTTCGTCCGGTTCGAGGACCCCATCACCGGGGACAAGCGGGCGGTGATCCGGACCGGCAACGACCTGTTCCACCCCGACGGCGTGCTTCGCCCGGTCGTGCTGTCTCCCGACGACGCGGCGGCCCTCGGCGGCACCGACAACACCTGGCAGATCTGGTACGCCGGCCGCAAGGAGGGCGTGGATCGCGTCGGGCGAGCCACGGGACTGGCCCCCGATGCCCTGCACCGCATCTGGCGGCGGCCGACCACGGGCGACACCCTGACATTCCAGACCCAGCGCGGCGACCCCGACCAGCTCTGGATCCCGCTGGACGCCACCGTCGGCGAGTCCAACGTCACCGCGGTGGGCGTGGCCTCCCTGGCCATCGACTCCGAGCGCGGCTTCCTGTACGTGGTCAGCAAGAACCGCCCCTACATCTTCGTCATCGACATCCGCGACGACAGCCCCCTCCCCGACGGATCCGCCGACCTCAACTACCTGGACATCGAGGCCGTCATCGCCGCCCGCAACGCCAGCGGCGCCGCCGGCTTCCGCCAGGTGCTGCCGGTGCCGGGCAGCGACCGGTTGCTGGCGATCAACGATTCGCCCGACGCCGTCTGGGAGGTGGACATCTCCGACCTGGAGGACCGCGCCTTCGGCGAGGTGCTCTACGACGACACCATCGGCTGGGTCACCGCACCGCGGGGGTCCCAGCGGGACGAGGGCGTGGACACCCAGGGAAGCGTCGGCGTGGGCCGCATCCTGCTGCACCCCGACGGTCGGCGGCTGTTCGTGACCAACTTCAACGCCAACAGCATCGGCGTCGTCGACCTGGACCTGGGGCCCTACGGCACCCTCACCGACGAGGTCATGCTGGTGGGCGAGAACCCCTTCGCCATGGCCCTCTCCCCCGACGACCGATTCCTGGTGTTCGGCAACTACAACGGCGAGGTCAGCGAAGACGGCGTCGCCGAGTCGACCCTCGGCGTCCTCGATGTCGACGAGGACAGCCCCACCTACCTCGAGGTCCTGACGTGGATCACCAACCGGTGACCGGCCCGCGACGCATCCTCCTGCTGGTCCTGGCGGGCGGCCTGGCGGCCTGTGGCGTCGACAAGCCGGGTCCCTACCTGTTCGACGGTCCGACCTACGCGACGGTGCTGTCCCCTGACGACGGCGGCCCGTTCAACGAGCCGGTCGGCTTCATCGCCAACGTGCGCAGCGGGCGGATCACCCCGCTGGACCTCAAGCACGCCACGCCGCTGTCCGACCTCGCGGCGGCCCCCTTCCTCTGGCCGCGGGGCATCGCCACCGGCGACGAGCGTCAGCTCGGCCAGCTCATCGCCTGGGCACCCTCGGAGACGCAGGTATCGACCATGGTGGTCGACCTGCGGCACGGCGTCCTGGTGGAGGCGCCCTACATCCTGGACATGGACGGGGCGCCCGTGGTCGCCACCCCGTCGGCCACCGAGCCGCTGTTCGCCGACAACGATGCCTCCGGCGACCACGCCACCATCGAGGACCTCGCCCCCCGCACCGGCTGGGCCACCACCGAGGACTGGGTGCTGGACTTCGACGGGGAGCAGTGGTGGGTCACCGGCAGCCGCTCGGGCAAGCAGTCGAAGCGGGCCCACACCGGCGAGCCCTACATCTCGGACAACGGCGAGATCTCGCTGACGATCACCGGCAGCGCCACGCCCGGCGACCGGTTCAGCTTCTCGGTGGACACGGGCATCGTCGAGCACGACCTCGGCGCCCGCCCGCTGTGCATCACCCGCCTCCCCGGCACCGACCTCGCCGCCGTCGGGGTGTGGGACGAGGTCACCGAGGCTGGCGCGGTGGTGCTGTGGGACCTGGTCACCGGCAGCGAGCTGGACCGGGTCGACCTGGGCCTCGGCACCCAGCCCTGGCGCCTGGAGCCCGGGGCGATCGAGGGCAGCACCCGGACCCTGTTCGTGGCCGACGCCTGGCTGCCCCGGGTCCACGAGCTGGACCTGGACCTGGACACCGGGCAGGGCACCGTAGTCGCCACCATCGACGCCGCGGCCCCGGTGGCGGCCCTGGCCTGGCAGGCCGGCGACAGTCCCGACATCGGCGAGTACGAGCGGTTGTTCGTGGCCCCGGCCGGTCTCAACCGGGTCGATGTCTACGACCTGGAGACGGGGGAGTGGATCGACGTCAACCCCTTCGACGACGTCGATGCCGCGGGCATCGACCTGCACACCGCGGTGATCTCGCTGGATGCCGCTCCCGATCCCATCGAGGTCCAGACCCTGACCCCGTGGGGGGTGCGCGACGAGGCGAAGGTGGTGGCCATGACCACCTTCGATGGATCGGTGCTGATGATGGATGCCGCCACCGGGTGCCTGGTCACCACCATCGACGGGGCCCGGGCCACCACCAAGAACGGGGTCGAGGACATCCGGTTCACCGACCGGGGGGCCGCCAGCAGCCCGGGCCTGCAGGTGGACGAGAGCACCGGGCGCCAGATCACCACCAGCCCCTGCGGCGGCCTGATGCGCAGCGAGACCTGGACCCTCACCTACGACGGGGTGGAGGGCAACTGGATCGTCGAGGGCAGCGTCTCCGGCGAGCAGCAGGGCCGGGCCTACGAAGACGAGCGCTACACCTCCGACAATGGCGGCTTCTCGATCCTCATCCTCGCCGGCCCCGACCCGTCCACCGACGGCGACCAGTTCCAGTTCTCGACCGAGGAGGGGATCCTCCGCATGGACGCGATCCCCAACGCCAAGACCAGCGACACGCCCTTCGACGCCCCGGGGGAGCTGACGATCTTCCAGGACGAGGTCGGGGCCACCGGCGGGGGCTGGGACCAGCTCGACCGCCGCACCTACGCCCTGGTGCCGCTCACCGGAAACGACCTCGCCGTCCGGATGCGCCTGCAGTCCTGGGCGATCGAGGTCGTCTGGGAGTAGGCGCCGGAGGCCCCCAGGGCGGCCTCCGGTTGCCCGCCGACGGCTCCCCCGCCCCGGCGGTAGGGGTCAGCGGAGCCGGGCCTCGGCGACTGCGCGACGCGGGTCCTTCTTGCGGGCCTTCTGGAGGAAGCCCTGGAGCGCCCGGCGGCCGTCCTCGACCCGTCCGGCCGCCCACAGCGCCTGCCCGGCGTAGAAGCCCGCGTCCTTGGGCACCTTCCTGGGCCGCTGCAGGCAGGCGTCGAAGGCCTCCACGGCCGCGTCGAGGCGCCCGGCGCGAGCGAGCAGCAGCCCGCGGAGCAGATCCCCGGTGGCGTCGTCGGGCAGCAGGTCCGCGAAAAGCGACGGGGCGTGCTCCTCCAGCGGGGACTCGGCCTCCAGGGCCTCCCATTGCAGCTCGTCGGGGCGGGCGATGGTCCGGGCGGCATCGCAGACCTGCTCCACGGTGGCGGCATACCAGGTGCGGCCCTCGAGCTGGAAGGCCGCCGACGGCTCGGCATCGCCGACCCGGCGGATGAACATCCGGCGGATGCCGCCCGGCAGGACGCCGTCCAGGTAGCTCCAGTTCGCGGGATCGTCGCCGTCCCCCATCAGGGCCCCCGACGCCGAAAACACCGCGAACCCCGACGGCATGGACGGCTCGGGGTTCACCTCGCCGGCGTCGCGCCCGTCGGTGAAGAACGCGCCCCGAAGCGGCTCCTCGTAGCTGCGCAGCAGCTCCAGCGCCCGGTCCACCTGGTCGGCGTGGGCCCCCTCCAGGGCCAGGGAGGCGATGACCGGGGCGGCCGACCGATAGCCCACCCGGGCGGCGACCATGGCGACCTCGGCGGCCGCATCCGGCTTCAGCCTCCGGTCGCGCAGGAGGTCGACCACCGCCGCCTCCAGTTCCTCGTCCTCGGCGACCGAGGCCGACTGGCACAGCCGCAGCAGGCCGATGGCGGCCCCCAGGCGCACGTCCACCCGGGGATCGCGCAACCCGGCGGCGATGCGCCGGAATCCCACCGGCAGGCCGATGCAGGCCAGCAGCGAGAACAACCCGGCATTGATGTTGGGGTCGATGCCCTGGAAGGAGTCGAACAACGACTGGCGGGTCGCGGTGTCCAGCTCCCCGGCCCGGGGGCCGACCCGGTAGCGGGAGAGGATGTCGGCGGCGGCGCCGGCGGCACCCAGCCGCACCGCCGGAGACGGGTCGTTCTGGGCCCGGTCCAGCAACAGGAGGATGTCATCGGGGGTGCCGACCCGGGACAGGTCCCGCGCGGCGGCGCAGCGGACGTGGATGCTCCGGTCGCCGAGGGCGGCCCGTGGATCCTCGGTCTCGGGGGGCGCCTGGTGGTCGTAGGGCATGGGGTCTCCAGTCGAGAGGTCAGGGAACGGAGAGGCGGACCGT
>RFKJ01000035.1 GCA_003694325.1 Deltaproteobacteria bacterium | reverse complement strand
CACCGACGCCGGGCGGCTCAGCCTCGTCATCGGTGGGGCTGGCGAAGAGACCGCAACCACCTACGACCAGGGCGTGCTCACCGACGAAGTGGCGCTCGGCCTGACCGCCCGGCACCTCACCTACGACCCCGACATCCCCCGACTGGTTGGCGAGATCCGCACCAGCGCCGACGGCAGCGGTAGCCTGCAGCGACAGACGGCCTACGCCTATGACAGCCTGGGGCGGCTCTCGATGCAGACCGAGGAGCTGTTCGACGGTGGAAGCCTGGTCAGCTCCATCGTCACCGGTGTGGACGACCGCGACAGCTACGGCGTCCCCCGGTACCTGTCGCGGCAGGTCGACGGCGCGCTCGAGAGCGAGCTGGTGCGGATCACCGACCAGCGCGGTCGGATCCGGTCCGAAGAACACTGGCTGTGGGGCAGCCAGCAGGGCACGGCGAGCTATGCCTACAGCGGCGGCGGGCGGCTCAGCCAGCTCGGCTTCGACTGGACCGGCGGCGGCAGCACGCAGCTTGCCTATGAACGTGACGGCGCTGACCAGCAGATCGCCCGCATCGTCGACACCGACAGCGGCACCGTCGTCGCCCAGGTCGCGGGCCGGGACGCCATGGGGCGGATCTCTTCGCTCGATCTGTTCGGCGGTGCCGCCCTGGACCTGGACCGGGACCCGCTGGGCCGTATCCACGAGTTGTGGGCGACGGCGACGGACGGGACCGTGTCCACGCGTCGCTACACCTACGACGCCCGGGGCCGCCTGTCCGAACGCGCCGTCGACGACCGGGTGGACACCTACGCCTACCGCGAGCCCGGCTGGCTGACGCAAGAAGTGCTCGACAGCACCGGTGCCAGCCCGCTGACGACGACCACCACCTACGACGCGGGCGGCAACCGCACGTCCCAGACCCGGGTCGTCGGCGGGGTCACCACCACCGACAGCTACACCATCGATGGGGCCAACCGGCTGGTCGCGCTCGATCGCAGCACCGACGACGGCACGGGGCTGTCCAGCCTGCACGCCGACCTCGGCTGGGACGACCTGGGTGGGATCACGCTGGACCACCGCGGCAGCAGCTTCACCCGGGGTGCCGACGGCCGGGTCTCCCAGATCACCGACCCTGGCGGCAGCAGCGTGTCCATCGACCGGGACCCGCTGGGTCGCCCCATCGCCCTGGCGGAGTCCACCGGCGAGCTGGATACCCTGTTCTGGGGCAACCCCCAGGGCCAGTGGCCCTTGGCCGGGACCGGCCGTGCTGGCCAGGAGCGCATGTGGGTGGGCCTGGAAGGCATGCTGGTCGCCTTCGTCGACGACGGCGCCATCCTGCCGGCCGCCAGCGACGACCGCGGCGACCTGCTGATGCTCGGCGACCAGCTCGTCGGGGCCGCCGACGCCTTCGGTGCCGACCGCGACCACCTCGCCGACACCTCGGAGCGCTTCGTCTACGCCGGCACCGCCAGTGTTGGCGACCGCCCGCAGCTCATGGCTCAGCACCGCCTCTACGACCCCGAGCTGGGCCGGTTCCTCTCTGCCGACCCCCTCGGCCTCGACGGCGGCTTCCACCGCTTCGCCTACGCCGAGAACATGCCCACCACCAAGGTCGACCCCGTCGGCCTGCAGGCGGTGGACCTGTCGGGGCTGGACTGGATGGGGACGGCCGTGCTGGATGTGGGGGGGAGTGGGGTGTGGAGCGGTGCGCCTGACGGTCCATGGGACTGGGGTCATTGGGGGCAGGCATGCCCTGTCACCGCTTGGTGTGCGGCTGATGGTGGGGCTGGAGTCGGAAGCGGCGGTCAATCGATCAAGTCGGAAATCGACGGTCCGTACCTGGGAGACTTCGACACCGACGGCAATTCCGCAGTCATTGTCGACTACTTCAACGAGGAAGAGGGCTACGTCATAGTCGTGAGCGACAGCGAGTTGCAATACCCACTGGAAAGCAGTGGATTCAACTCGATGCAGGGTGGTCCGCACGAGGAGCAAAGCCGGAGCCTTGGCAGGTCGGGAGCCTCCGCTCTTCTCAACCCGAGTCCGGAATCTGCAGCCCGCGACGGGGGACCAGTCGACGCGATCCTGGACGGAATCGCATCGACGTGGGACGTGGCCGCTCGGTCCGATGCCCCTACGAGCAGACCGTCTGCGTGGTCCGTAGCGAGCGCTGCGTTGCGTAGTGGTGCAGCCGAGGGTGTGAAGGGGGAGGCCCTGGCGGTCGTTGGAATGTCTGCCGATTATGTGCTCGGTCCGTTCTTTGGGGGCATCGCAACGAACCATTTCGCACATGGCCCCCTTGACCGACTTGTGCCGCCACATCCGGTACCGGCTGGTATCGCCCAGTACGCGAACACATACGCGACTGTTCAGACCGGCGCATTGGTTGGTACCCCGATTGTCGTCGGAATGCTCACTCCGATTCCTGGTGACGAACTGGGGGGGATAGCGCAACTCTCCTACCGTGCTCGCGCAGAGATTGAGGCGGAAGGGGAGGTGTTGGTGGGCCGCGTTGCCTCGCGGTTGGAAGCCGCCGCGACCGAAGGGCTGAACGAGTGGCTTGCCTCAGAGGGATCAACGATCCGTGCAAACGCAGTCAAAGGGGCCGCCTTCGAGGCCGAGGTAGGAGCGGCTCTGGAGAATACCGCCGATGTGGTGGCCCCGCAGATCACCGTGAAGACTGCGAGCGGCACCAGAACGCGAATCGACTTCGTCACGATGCAGGCGGACGGGACCATCGGCTGCGTCGAATGCAAGGCGTCTGCCACCGCCCCGCTCACCAAGAACCAGAAGGCGGCGTTCCCCGAGATCGCAGAGAGCGGTGCAACCGTGGTCGGCAAGGGCAAGCCGGGGGTGCCCGGAGGTACTCAAATCCCACCCACCGAAGTCGACATCATCAGGCCGGAGTAGCTATGTCCGTACAAGACAGAGGAACGATCGACTACCTCGCCATCGAGAGCGGCTCCGGTCGGGTAGTGTTGGCCATCTCGGACCATCTGGACTGGACCGAGCCGAAGCAGCACCTCTACGTCCTTCAAGAGAAGCTCAACACCTACATTTCGTTCGTGGAGAGCGGTCAGGTGTGGGAGGAGGCGTCAACACGTGCCGGAAAGGAGATCACGTCGGGAGGCTCGGAAGTCGTGGTAAGGGTCTTCCTTCGCCATGAGCCTCCGCAGTTGTTCCACGACTTCCTCGACCACGTGAACAACGCCGTGCAGGCGTTGAAGCTGAGCGTTCACTACGAAGTTCGATCAACCGAGATGCCTTCTGCATGATCCGGCAAGGCAACCTCAACTACCCGCTCTCGACCAGCCCTCCAGTGACCACCCTCCCGAGCCCCCGCCTCGCGGCTGGGTCGGGTCTTGGTCTCGCTGATCGGTCGTTGGCCTATCGGTGTCGGTGGCTACTTGGCGGCCAGCTCCTCCTCGAGGTATCCACACGGCCGCGGCATCTACCTGGAGTTGCCTGACGCTGTCCATCCGCGAGCGAGCCGAAACCCCGAACGGCTTCGGGGTGGCCGCCAAGCTTTCGGTGGGAGCAGCCCTGGAAGCGGAGCTCGCCTTGGAGGGGGAACTCGCAGTGGAGGAGGAGGAGGCCGCAGCAGGGGAGTACCGCGCCGCTCTTGCAGAATCAGGCACCGCCTGCTTCACCTCCACCGCCGAGCTGCAGACCCCGTCGGGTACGCTCCCCATCGCTGACGTGCCCAAGGCCGCCCTGATCGTGACGACGCCCACCGACCCGCCCGCGGACTCCT
>RFKJ01000004.1 GCA_003694325.1 Deltaproteobacteria bacterium | reverse complement strand
GTCCGGGTCCCCACCGCTGAGCCCCCATGCCTCGCCATCCCGACATCTCCCCGGTGATCGCCGCCATGCCCCGCGGCGTCTTCTCCTCGGTAGCCCACCGCATCGCCGGGCTGCGCGGCGAGGTCTACCCCCTGCACATCGGCGACACCTGGCTGGAGCCCCCCGAGGGCTGCCGTCTCGAGGACCTGCGCACCGAGCAGCACCCCGGGATCCACCGGTATGGCCGGCCCCGGGGTCGCCCCGAGCTGATCGCGGCCATCGCGGCGCGGCACGGCGTCTCCGAGGACCGGGTGCTGGTGTCGACGGGCGCGACCGGCGCCCTCGGTGCCGCCCTCGGTGCCCTGCTCGACCCCGGCGACGAGGTACTGGTGCTGGCCCCCTTCTGGCCGCTCATCCGCGGCATCGTCACCAGCCAGCGGGGGGTCCCGGTGGAGGTCCCCTACTACGTGGACCCACCGGGCCACCGGGGCACACCGCTGGGCGAACGGTCGGTCGAGGAGCGCCTGGCTCCGTGGCTGACGACTCGCACGGTCGCCATCTACCTGAACTCCCCCAACAACCCCAGCGGGGTCGTGCTGCCGGCCGCCGAGCTGGCCGAACTGGCGGCCTTCGCCCGGCGCCACGGGCTGTGGCTGCTCTCCGACGAGGTCTACGAGCAACTGAGCTGGACCGGGCCCCCTCGTTCCATCCGCGAGTTCGCCCCGGAGCGGACCTTCAGCGCCTGCAGCTTCTCCAAGGCCTGGGCCATGGCCGGCAACCGGGTCGGCTACCTCCTCGGACCGGAGGTCCCCGAGATCGTCGAGGAGGTCCGCAAGGTGGCCATGCACGGCTGGTACGCGGCGCCCAACGGCCCCCAGGTCGCCGCCGTGCGGGTGCTGTCCGGCGACTGCGACGGGTGGCTGCAGGCGGCGCGGGCCCACTACCGGGAGGCGGCGCTGCGCGCGGCCGAGCTGCTCGGAATGCCGGCGCCCGACGGGGGCACCTTCCTGCTGGTCGACGTGTCGCACCGCATCGATGAGCGGGGCATGCAGGGCTTCCTCGAAGACTGCATCGACCGCCGGTTGCTGGTCGCCCCGGGGGCCAGTTGCGGGCAGGCCTACGCCGACACGGTGCGCGTCTGCTTCACCAGTGCGCCGCTTTCGGTGGTCGAGGAGGGGTTGGGGGTCCTCGCGGAGCTGCTCCGCTGACCGCAGGCGGCACCCGGGGCGGGTGCGGCGTGACGAACGTGCAACCTCCGCCTCTCGCGTCGCCGTCGCCGGTCCGGTAGCATGCCGGCATCGAGTTCCCCCGCAGCCGCTCTCTGGAAGGACGATGTACCCGCTGATGCTCCTCGTCGGGGCCGCCATGGCCCAGTCCTCCCCCGCTGTCACCACGGCCCCGGACGTCGATGCCCAGATCTTCCGCCCGACCATCGACGGTCGGCGGACGCTGCTGGTGGACGACGCCACGGTGGCCCGCCGCCTCCGCCCCAGCGCCCGGCTGCTGTTCCAGTACGTCAACGATCCCCTGGTGTACGTGCAGGACGGCGAGCAGACCCGCATCGTTTCCGACATCGTCCAGGGCGACCTGCTGCTGGGCGTGGGCTACGACCGGTTGCGCATCGGCCTGGACGTGCCGGTCGTGATGCAGGTCTCGGGGGTGGCCGGCGACGAGTCGGGGCTGGGGGACATCGGCGCCGACATCGGGCTGAGCCTCCTCGACCCGGAGCGCGACGTCTTCGGCCTGGCGGTGAAGGGGCGCGTCGACCTGCCGACCGGCGACTTCGCCAACGCCATCGGCACCCGCGAGCTGGCCTACGAGGTCGGAGGCGTCCTGGACCTGCGGCTGGCCGACAGCCTGGTCGCCGTCAACTTCGGCACGCGGGGGCTGCCCACCGCCGACCTCGTCAACGTCACCATCGACGACCAGTTCTACCTCCGCGCCGGCCTGGCCCAGGCCCTGGCCGACGACGATGGCGCCGGCCTGTCGCTGGAGGCCGCGGCGGCCTTCACCTACGGAGAACCCCTCGACAACACCCCGGCCGTGCCGGTCGAGGGCCTGGTCGGGGGATGGGTGCGGGTGGGGGACTTCGTGCTGCGCGGCGGCGGCGGCATGGGGATCACCGACGGGGTCGGCGCCCCCGATGCCCGGGTCCTCCTCGGCATCGGCTACGAACCGCCGGACGTCGCCGACCGGGACCGCGACGGCATCCTCGACGATGTCGACCGCTGCCCCACCGACCCCGAGGACATCGACCGGTATCGCGACGACGACGGCTGCCCCGACCCGGCGACCATGGTCCGGGTCCGGTTCGTGGACGAAGACGGCCAACCCATCGACCACGTCCGGATGGCGGTGGAGTCCCCCGATGGCACCGTCGCCGAGCTGTCCCCCGAGGACCCCCACCCGCTGCACCCCGGCACCTACGAGCTGCACGCCACGGCCGAGGGCTTCGTTCCCCTGGAGTCCTCCCTGGTGGTGCCCGAGGGGGCCGAACACGAGGTCACCAAGGTGTTGACCCGCCCCGACGGGGTCCTGCAGATCAAGGTGGTCGGACCCGACGGCCGCCCGGTGGACGCGCGCCTCACCCTGGACGGCGGGGACCGGGGGACGACCGGCGGCGAGGCCCAGAAGGTCCGGATCGCCCCCGGAGAGCACACCATCCGGGCCACCGCCAACGGCTACCGGGTCGCCGAGGTGACCATCGCCCTCAAGGCCGGCACTACCGAGGTCGTCGAGCTGGTGCTCGAGCCGGCCAAGGTGGTGGTGACGGTCGAGCGGGTCGAGCTGCGGGAGAAGGTGCTGTTCGACTTCAACCAGGCGACGATCAAGCCGGAGTCCTACCCGCTCCTCGACGAGGTCGTGGCCGTGATGAAGGAGCACCCCGAGATCGAGGTGCTCCGCATCGAGGGCCACACCGACGAGCGGGGCTCGGCCGCCTACAACCTCGAGCTGTCCGAGAAGCGCGCGGAGGCGGTCCGGCAGTACCTCATCGACCACGGCATCGCCCCCGAGCGCCTGCGTGCCGTCGGCTACGGCGAGTCCAAGCCCCTCAACCCGGGGCACGACGAGGAGGCCTGGGAACAGAACCGCCGCGTCGAGATGTGGATCGAGAAGCGCGCCGACTGAGCCGGGTGCACGAGGGGGGCGGGCCCGCCTCGGTTCGACAGGGCCAGCGGGCCCGCCGCCGGCGACCCGCGCGCCGGGGCCCGGCCGTCAGGCGTCGGCGGGCCGTGGCAGGCGGGCGATGGGGCGGCCCAGGCGCACCGGGTCCCCGGGCTGGATCGTCCACCGCACCGCCCCGGGCTCCGTCAGCAGGATGACGGTGCTGCCCAGCTCGAAGCGCCCGAGCTCCTCGGCGCGCCCCAGCTCCCGGGGCTGCGGCAACCGGACATCGGCGCTGTCGGCGCCGGAGTTGGTCCGCCGGTCGTCGAGCACGGTGGCCATGCGGCCGACGCCGAAGGCGCCCACCATCACCTCGGCGATGACGCCGTGGTCGGTATGCAGGTGGAAGACCAGCCGCTCGTTGCGGGCAAACAGGTTGTCGATGCGCCGGGTCGCCGCGGCGAACACCGGCCACAGGGTGCCGGCGAGGTACCGGTAGGAGTCGATGCGACAGGCACAGGGCGTGTGGACCCGGTGGTAGTCGTGCGGGGAGAGGTACAGGACGGCGTAGCCACCGCCCTCGTATCGGGCGGCCTCCTCGGCGCTGGCCGAGGGGGTGCGGGGATCGCCGACTCCGAGCAGGTCGGCGACCGAGGCGGGGACCCCCGGCGCCTGGAGGAACCGGCCCTCCTCGATGGTCCCGACGGTGTGGACCGTGGCGTCCACCGGGCTGACCAGCACGTCGGGTCGCGGGTCCACCGGGCGCACGCCGGGTCGGAGCGGGCGCACGAACAGGTCGGCCAGGGTGGGGTAGTCGGCCAGGCTGCCGCGGGCCTCGGACAGGTCGATCCGGTACTTGCGCACGAACCAGCCGACCACCGCCCGGTGCAGCCAGGCCGGCAGCCGCAGGCGGGCCAACCAGCCCATGCCCCGGGCCGCGTGGTTCTTGGGCACGACGCTGAGCGCGGTGACGATGAGGGCGTCCTTCATGGAGGGCCGGCTATCGCGGGTCGCCGGGTGGCGCCCGGCCGGCGTCGCGGCGGTTATTCGGGGGCGATGTTTCCCACCATCTTCCAGTTCGGCGCCCTGGGCTTCCACACGTGGGGGCTCATGGTGATGCTCGGCTTCATCGCCGCGTTCGCGCTCGTCAACCGGCTCGTGCCCAAGGTGGGGGTCGACCCCGACGTCATGGTCGGCATGTACCTGATGTCGGTCATCGGCGGCCTGCTGGGCTCACGGCTGCTGCACTTCACCATGGCCGAGCCCGAGGTGTTCTTCCGCAACCCGCTGGTGTTCTTCGACCCCAGCAAGGGGGGCTTCGCCTTCTACGGCGGGGTCATCGGCGGCGTCCTCGTCTGCCTGGGCTACGCCCTCTACCACAAGCTGCCCGCCTGGAAGATCGGCGACATCGCGGCTCCGGCCATCATGCTCGGCCTCGCCCTGGGCCGCCTCGGCTGCTTCTCGGCCGGCTGCTGCCACGGGCGGGAGATCCACGCCGCGGTCACCCACACCCTGGTGTCCCTGCCCGGCGGCAGCGTGGTGACCATCGACAAGGCGCCGTTCCTGGCCCTGGTCTTCAAGAAGGGCGTCGGGGTCGGCTCCATCTTCGACGTGCCGGTCTACCCCACGCAGCTCTGGGAGAGCTTCTCGGCCTTCGTGCTGACCTTGCTGCTGCTCAAGATCTGGCGGGACCATCGCCGGTTCGACGGGCAGGTCCTGGCGACCATGCTGGTGCTCTACGCCATCCTCCGCAGCACCATCGAGCAGTTCCGCGGCGACACCATCCGCGGCGTCGACTACTTCGGCATGTTCAGCACCAGCCAGCTCGTCAGCATCTTCATGGTGGGGGTCGCGGTGGTGATCGTCGCCGTGAAGGCCCGCGACGGGGTGGCCCCCGAGACGCCCTTCGTGCCGCCGGACGACGACGAGCCGTGACCCTGGCGGCGCGGCGGCGCTACCCCTCGGTCACCGGGCACTCCCAGCCTTCCTCGTCGTCCTGGGCCTGCTGGTCCTCCAGGGCGATGGCGCACTCGTCCTGCAGGCTGACGTCGGCGTCGGCGTAGGTGTTCTCGAGGGTGGCGCAGTCGACGTCGTCGGGGTGGCAGTCGCACATGTAGTCGACGTAGTCGGTGCAGGGATCGGGTTCGCAGCCGACCAGGAGCAGCAGGCCGGCGGCGACGGTCAGGACG
>RFKJ01000379.1 GCA_003694325.1 Deltaproteobacteria bacterium | reverse complement strand
GGCGAACAGGGTTCGAGGTGGTGGCGTCCGGCGGGAGCTTGCACGACGCGCGACAGAAGAGTGTCTTCGACACGACGGGCGCGGCCGACCCGTTCGGGGAAGCCCGGCGTCCGCCGTGCTATGCAACGCTGCCCCCCGCGCGGCGGCGCCGCCGCCCCGGTGCCGGCCCGGTCCCGGCCCGCCGCGTTCGCCACCCCGGAGGCCCCGTGTCCGTTCTCGCCGTCGTCCCCTTCCTGGTCCTGGCGGCCTGCTCGCAGCAGGATGCCGAGCCCGGCGCCACCGGGCCGAGCGCCCTCGAACAGAAGGCCATCGAGAAGGGCTGCCCGACCATGGGGACCCTGCCCGGCGACTACATCCTGGTCCAGGGCAACACCCCCGACCACAAGAACCGCTTCCGGATCCTGGAGGAGGGGGATGGCCTGGCCATGTGGTACGTCGACGGGGGCTTCACCCGCCGGGTGATGCGGGGCGAGCGGCGGGAACACGACTACAAGTTCGTCGAGGTGCCCGATGCCCGCAAGAAGGCGGCCTTCGAGGCCGGCGACGAGCCGCTGAAGGTGGTCTACGTCGAGCCGCGCCTGGAGAAGTGCGCCCTGCGCGTCTCCCGGCTCGAGCTGTTCCGCGTCGATGGAAAGGACGTCGAGAAGGGTTCCCCGCTGTTCCTGGAGTACGTGAAGTTCCCCGCCAACCAGCCCATCGCCTGGGCACCCTGCGACGGGGACCTGTTCCTCTACGACGCGGCGAAGCGCTATCCGGAGGCCCGCAAGCAGCTCGACGAGATGGGCGGCCCGAAGATCGACCACCCCCTCGGTGACGCCATCCCGGTGGCCGCCTGGTCGGACCCGGCTGCCGATGGCGACGCCTCCTGCACCTACGACATGGACCTGTACTTCGACGACCTCCCGGTCGCCGAGGGCCAGGCGCTGCCGGCCGGCGACATCGTCGACGGGATGCGGCACTGGTACGTGCCGGCGTGGAAGGCTCCCTACAGCGGCAACCACCACTTCGAGATCCACCGCTACCGCACCTGCGCCGACGGTGGGCGGGAGCGCATCGGCGTCAACTGTCTCGAAGCGGTGCTCCAGTAGGTCGGCGACGGAGGCAGCGTGCGCTGGCGGCTGGTCGACCGCATCGACTCCCTGGTGGTCGGACGGAGCGCCGCGGGAGCGGTCTGCTTCGACCCCGCCCTGCCGCTGTTCGAGGACCACTTCCCCCGGCTGCCCGTCGTGCCGGGCGTGCTGCTGCTCGAATCGCTGGCCCAGCTCTCGGGCAAGCTCATCGGCTACACCGTCCGCCAGCAGCGGGGGGACTGGCCCTTCCCGATCATCAGCATGATGAACGGGGTCAAGTTCCGGCGCTTCGTCCGCCCGGGGCAGACCCTCGAGCTGCACACCGAGCTGACGACCCTGCGCGAGGAGATGGCCGCCTGCCGGGTGCGCGGCCGGATCGACGGGCGGGTCCACGTCCAGGCCGAGCAGATCTTCGTGTTCAACGCGGTGCCCATCGAAGACCCCGACGACCGCGACTTCCTGGAGCGGGTCGAGCGCAGCGAGCTGGCGCGGCTGTGGCCGGGCTACCCCGCCGACGGCGAGCGATGAGCGCCCCGCCGACCGTCGTGGTCACCGGCATGGGGTTGGTCGCCCCGGAGGGCATCGGTGTCGAGGCGGTGTGGCGCCGGGTGGTGGCGGGAGACAACTGCATCGGGCCCATCTCCCGGTTCGACCCCACCGGCTTCGAGGTGCGCTTCGCCGCCGAGGCGCCGGATCCCGGCTGGCCGGAGTCGGTGCCCGCCGAGGCGCTGCCCGACGGGCTCGGGGTCCTGGCCGGCGACCTCAAGGGACGGATGGCCGCCACCGCGCTGGTGGAGGCCCTCGCCCAGGCCGGGTGGCCGCTCCTTCCGTCCCGGCGGGACCCGCGGGTGGGGGTGTGCATGGGCAGCGAAGCGGCGCGCCCCAGCCTCGCGGCGCTGCACGCCCGCCTGGACGATCCCCGCCCGCCGACTCCCGGCGAGCTGCTGCGCCACGCACCCCAGGCGCCGACCCTGCTGGCCGCCGCGCTGGCCGGCGCGGCGGGGCCTCGCAGCACGATCTCGACGGCCTGCACCAGCTCGTCCCAGGCCGTGGGCGAGGGGCTGCGGCGGATCCGCCGCGGAGAGGTGGACGCGATGATCGTGGGCGGCGTCGACGTGCTGGTCGACCCGATCATGATCACCGGGTTCTCCCTGCTCGGCGCCCTGTCCACCCGCAACGACGACCCGGCGGCCGCCAGCCGACCCTTCGACATCGATCGCGACGGCTTCGTGCTGGGGGAGGGGGCCGGGGTGATGGTGCTGGAACGGGCGGACCGGGCGGCGGCCCGGGGGGCGCAGGCCCTGGCCCGGGTCCGGGGCTTCGGCTGCTCGTGCAACGCCTGGCGGATCACCGACTCGCCCCCCGATGGCCGGGGCGCGGCGCTGGCCATGACCGCGGCCCTGGACGATGCCGGGCTGCCGCCGGAGGCCATCGGCTACCTCAACGCCCACGGCACCAGCACCGTCCAGAACGACGCCGGCGAGAGCGCGGGGATCCGGCGGGTCTTCGGCGACCACGTCGGCCGGCTGCCGGTCAGCTCGACCAAGAGCATGATGGGCCACCTCGTGGCCGCCTGTGGGGCGGTGGAGGCGGTGCTGTGCTGTCTTGCGGTGCGCGACGGGGTGGCGCCGATGACCCGGAACCTCGATCGGCCCGATCCCGCCTGCGACCTCGACCACGTCCGCGGGGCCGCGCGGCGCCTGCCCATCGCCCACGCCATGACCAACGCCCTTCGGCTTCGGCGGGTCCAACGGTTGCCTCGTGCTGTCCCGGGCGGAGGACTGAGTGGCCCGGGTCCGCGTCGAGGCGGCGGTCACCGGGTGGGGGTTGCAGTGCGCCCTGGGGACCGACCCGGTGGCGGTGGCCGCGGCCCTGGACGCGGGGGAGTCGGCGGTGGCGCCCCACCCCGACCTCGACTGCCTGCCCGGTGGGGTGGCGGCGTCGGTGGGCCGACTCCCGCTGCGAGACTGGCTGCGGCGGCGCAAGGACGCCAAGCTGCTGGCCCGGCCGGCGGCCCTGGCCCTGTGCGCGGCCGGGCCGGCGCTGGGGGAGCGCGACGAGGACCGGCTGGAGATCGGCTTGTTCGTCGGCGTGGGACAGGAGCCGCCGGATCGGGGCGAGAGCGCCCCGGCGCTGGCGGCATCGGCGCGGGACGGTCGCCTGGACGAGGCGCGGCTGGCGTCGGTCGGCCGGGAGCTGTACCCGCCGCTGCTGCCGCTGCGGACCCTGCCCAACATGGCGCTGGCCCACGTCTCCATCCACCTCGGGGTGGGCGGGGTCAACGGCGCGTGGGCCGGCGAGGCGGAGGCCGGGCTGCACGCCCTGCGCGCCGCCATGTGGGCGCTGGCCGAGGGGCGCTGTGCGGTGGCCCTGGCCGGGGCCTGCGACAGCCACGCCGACCTGGGAAACGCGCGGGACCTGCGCCGCCGGGGGATCCTAGACCCGCCGGGGGAAGCGGCGGCCTTCCTGCGGCTGGAGCCGCCGGGTGCGCCGGGAGAGCGCTGCCGGCTGCAGATCGTCGACGGGCTCGACGCCGCCGCGCGAGACCGGGCCCGGGGAACGGTCCGGGCCCACGTCGCGGGGCTGGGGCGGTGCGGAGCCGCCGACGGCGCGCTGGCGGTGATCCTGGCGATGGCCCGGCGCCTCGGCGGCGGGCCGGCAACCGTCGTCGCCGCCGGCGAGCCGCCGGTGTTCGTCGCGGTTCCCTGAGCGGGGTCGGGGTTCCCCTCCTGAATCCGGCGGTGGCGCGTGCTACCTTGCCCGCCGCCGCTTCCTCTCGGTCCACCATGGCGCTGCCCCTGCAGCCGCCCCCACGGCAGTCGGAGTCCCTTCCTTGGCCAGCCGAGACAATGCCCGTCGCTTCCACTTCCTCCGGGAGATCGCCACCGGCGGCTTCGGGACGGTGTGGCTGTGCAAGGTGCTGCACGCCGATGGATTCACCCGGGTCGCCGCGGTCAAGCTGCTCAAGGCCCAGTGGACGGACAGCGAGGAGATCGTCCGCCGGATCCGGGACGAGGCCCGGCTGCTGGGCCTGCTCCGGCACCGGGCGATCATCACCGTCTACGACCTGACCAGCATCGACGGCCGGGCCGCCGTGGTGATGGAGTACGTCGAGGGCGTCGACCTGCGCACGGTGATCCGGGCCCTGCGCAACCGGGACGAGACGATGCCCGTGCGCGCGGTGCTCGACATCGCGGCCACCGTGGCGGGGGCCCTGGATGCCGCCTACAACCAGCCGCCGATGCCGGGCGACAAGCCGCTGCGGGTGATCCACCGGGACATCAAGCCCAGCAACATCATGGTGGATGTCCACGGCGAGGTGAAGGTCCTGGACTTCGGCGTGGCCCGCTCCGACATCGAAAACCGGGAGAGTCACACCGAGGAGCTGCAGTTCGGCTCGGTGGACTACATGGCGCCGGAGCGACTGTTCTTCGAGCCGGAGACCCCGGCGGGGGACATCTACGCGCTGGGCGCGACGATCTTCGAGCTGCTGGCCCGGGAGAAGCTGGGCAAGGCCAAGGGGCGGCCGCCGCAGCACACCGCCGAGGTCGAGGATCGCCTGTCCTTTCTCCGGGCGAACCTGCGGGTGCGGTCCACGGTGGCCACCGAGCTGGTCGACCTGCTGCGGAGCTGCCTGCGCTACGAGCACGAGGAGCGGCCCACCGCCGCCGAGCTGCAGCAGCGGTGCCGGGCGCTGGGGCGGCTGGTCGAGGACGAGGAGCTGCAACCGTGGGCCGAGCGGGTGATCCCGCCGCTGCACGCCGCCGCCGCCGCCGCCCCCCGGCGCCCCAACCCGATGAGCGACAGCATCCGGCGGGAGGACTCGGTCAGCTTCAGCACCGGGCGGACGCCTTCCGAGGACGCCGGGGAGGACCTGGGCAACCGGCTGCGCCAGGGCGTCCTCCGCGAGCTGGACGACAGCACCGGGCGGGTGCGCCCGGGGGGCGCGGGCGCCGGGCCGCTGTTCGCCGGGACTCCGAAGGACGCCCTGCTGGTGCCGGAGCCGCCGCCGGCGGCCCGGGCGGGCCGCGTCAGTCCGGATGCCGGGCGCCGGACGCCCCCGGCGGAGGGAGGGGTCGCGACG
>RFKJ01000378.1 GCA_003694325.1 Deltaproteobacteria bacterium | reverse complement strand
GTGCCGTAGGCGTAGATCCGCAGTCGGCCTCCGGCGGGCGTGGTGGGGGGCGGGGGCGCATCGGTGATGCCGGCCCAGGGCTGCAGCAGGCCGGCGGCCTGGTAGGTGCCGACCCAGACGGTCCGCCCGGCCTCCAGCCAGGCCGTGATCCGGGGTGCGGCGTCGCGCTCGGCCAGGGCGGCCTGCAGTCCCCACAGGCTGGCCTCGGGGCCCCACGGTGCCCGGACGGTGAGCCAGAACAGGCCGGGCGCGGCGAGGGCGGGGAGGCCGGCGGCGCACAGCACGGTCAGCCCGCACAGGCCGGGGAGGAAGTACCGGACATGGGTGAGGGTGTCGGCGCGCGCGACCCCGGCGAAGAATCCCACCGCGGCGAAGAACAGCAGCCAGGTCACCACCAGGCCGGCGAGGACCACGGCCGGGCCCCGGGCCGAGGGGGCGCGACGGAGGTGCCGGGCCAGCAGCAGCGTGCCCGGCAGCAGGAGCCATCGGCCCTGCTCCCACAGCGCGAACCGGGCGACGAGGGCGAGATCGTGGAGGTAGGCGAGCGCATCGGCAGGCAGGTGTTCGGGGCGGGCCAGGGGGCCGTGGACGAACCGCCAGGCGCCGAGTCCCGTGAGCGGGGCGAGCGAGGCCAGGACGCGCGCCGGCCGGAGACCGGCTCCGGCCGCGGCGAGGATCGCGGGGACGACCAGCAACACCCCGGGCTCCTTGACCCACGGCGCGATGAAGCCGAGCACCGCGAAGCGGCCCCAGGCGCCGGAGCAGGCGGCGGCCAGGGCCCAGGGCACGACGGCGAGGAGGGGCAGGTCGAGGTCGGGGCGCAGGAGCTGGGCGATCACCGGGGGCAGGGCCAGGACGGCGACCCCGGCCCAGGGGCGTCGGAGCTGTTCGGCGACCGCCACCCAGCCCACGGCGGCGAGGATCGCGACGGGAAGCCCAGCGAGGTGGACCGCGGCCACGTCCGGCGAGCCCGACAGGAACAGGCCGAGCCACCAGAACCACAGCGGAGGGTGGTCCCAGTCGGGCAGCCCCGCCGCCCACTGGGGGATCGGGTCGTGGCCCGCCAGCGGGGCGGCCACCGCGTCCGGAAGGTCGCCGGCGGCCGACCAGGTCAGCCCGTGCTCGGCGATGTACAGCCCCTTGGGCACCCACCAGAACAGCCCGTCCTCCACCAGGGGCACGTGGAGGCCGCCGAGGACCACGGCGCCGGCCGCGGCGGCTGCCACCAGCCGGACCCGCCACGCCGGGCGCGGACCGGCGGCGGACCTGGCAGGAGGAGCGGACATCGCGACTCGAGACCGGCAGCGGGGTGGAAGGGGCACCACGACGGCGCGGGCAGGGCAGGGGCATGGTGCCACGGGGCGATGGCGGCAAGAGCTTGCAATCGGCTTGCACCGAGGGTGGTACCAATCCGCCGCAGCCCCACGACGTGCCCGGTGGAGGAACCATGCGCACCCTGCTCGCCGCCCTCTTGCTCTCCCTCGCCGTCGGCCGGTCGTCGATTGCCGTGGCTGCCGAGGCCGACGACGAGGGCTACGCGATGAACGACGTCGGCGGCACCCTGTACCTGCCGCCGGGCTGGGAGATGCAGACCTGGGCCGACTGGGAGTTCAAGGCGAAGTCCCGAGACGGGGTGCTCATGCGGCTGTACCTGACCCCGTTCCAGGTCGAACCCGACGCCGCCGCCGCCGCTGCGTTCGCCGGCAGCACCCGGGAGCGGCTGGAGCGTGACGGTGCGGTCGACTTCGAGGACATCGTCTCGGAGGTCGGCGAGGCGGAGCTGAAGGGGGGGCGCACGGTGCCCGCGGTGCGGACCTCGATGCGGTTCACCTTCGAGAAGCAGAAGACCAAGGGGGTGGTCTACGCCGCGGCGATCACCGGCCGGGGCCAGGTGATCCACTTCGAGACCATCACCGCCGCCCGGCAGGCGCGCAAGGCGGCCCGAGCGCTCGACGCGCTGCTGGCCGGGTTCGAGCTGGAGAAGCTCCCCGAGGAGACGGTGGGGCCGCGGGTGGCCAGCGAGGAGGCGGGCTTCGCATTCACCGCCCCCGAGGGGTGGCGGGCGCCGGTCACCGCCGAGCTGGGGGCCGTGCGGGCGATCACCGCCAAGGTCGGCGAGGACAAGCTCGACCCGAAGCGGTGCGCCGTGGCCATCCACCCGGTGGCCGTCGGCGATCCCGACGTGATCTTCGCCTGCGAGGTCTACGCGTTCCTCGGGCCCGTCGACGAGTACAGCTTCGAAGGCGAGGAAGCCGTCCTGCACGAACGCTACTTCGGGCGCAGCGACAAGCCGGTCGACCCGGCGGAGAAGCTCACCATGGGGGATCGGCTCGGCTTCCTCTACAAGCCCCCGGTCGCCGGCCACGCGGTCCGCCTGGCCCTGGCGCCCTACGACAAGGGGCTGGTCCAGATGTGGGGCCTGGCCGGCACCATGGACGAGGACGCGCTCGACGCGGCCGTGCGCGCCGCCGCCGGCAGCCTGGAGTTCACCCACGAGGGTGGCGGTCAGCCGGTGATCGCCATGGACAAGCGGATCGCCTACTACCTGAAGTACCGCCCGACGTCTCCGGTGGTCCTCGGGCCGGCGGCCCTGCTGGTCGTCCTGGTGGGGGCCGGCATCGCCCTGGGTCGCAAGAAGGGCAACAAGTACGAGGACATCTGAGCACCGCTCGCCGGCCGGGCGGCGGTCGACGGCTCGCTTCCGGCCGGGGGCGGCCTGGCGGCTTCCGGCGCCGAGGCGGCGCCCGGTCCCAACGTCAGAACTGGCGGACGAGGTCCAGGCGCCCGCTGTACAGCCGGCGGAGGTCGTCGATCCCGTAGCGGGCCATGACCAGGCGGTCGAAGCCCATCCCGAAGGCGAAGCCCGACCACTCGTCGGGATCGATGCCGCAGTTGCGGAGCACGTTGGGGTGGACCATCCCGCAGGGGATGATCTCCAGCCAGCCCTTGCCGCGGCAGACCGGGCACATGGCCCCGTCGTCGAGCCGGCCGCCGCCGTGGCAATAGAAGCACTGGGCGTCCAGGTCGAGGCCCGGCTCGACGAAGGGGTAGAAGGCCGGGCGGAACCGGGTCCGGACGTCGGGGCCGAACAGCCGGTGCACCCACCCCTCCAGGGTCGCCTTGAGGTGCCCCAGGGTGATGTCCCGGTCGATCAGCAGGCCCTCGCACTGGTTGAACGCCGCCAGGTGGGTGGCGTCGACGGTCTCGTTGCGAAAACAGCGCCCGGGGGCGATGATCCGGATGGGCGGCCGCTGGCGTTCCATGGTCCGGATCTGCACTGACGAGGTGTGCGTGCGGGGGATCTCGCCGCGGGTCGTGTAGAAGGTGTCCCACACGTCGCGGGCCGGGTGGTCGGCGGGGATGTTCAGGGCGTCGAAGTTGTGCCAGGCGTCCTCGATCTCCGGCCCGCTGGCGACCGCGAAGCCCAACCCCCGGAAGTGGTCGATGACCTCGTCGAGGATCCGGGTGATCGGGTGCGGGTGGCCCATGGCCGGCAGGCCGCTCACCGCGGCACCGGCGGCCGCGGCCGGCAGGGTCGGATCCAGCCAGCCGGCCTCCAGCGCCGCGTCCGCCGCCCGTCGCTCGGCATCGGCGCGGAGCTGCTCGATCCGCTGCGACACCTCGCCCTTGAGGCGGTTGACCGCCTGCCCGAAGGCGGGCCGGTCGGCCTTGTCGAGCCGGCCGAGCTGGCGCATCAAGGCCTGGACCTCGCCCTTCTTGCCGAGGAAGCGCACCCGCAGCTCCTCGATCCGCTGCAGTTCCCGGTCCGGGTCGGGGTCGGGCGCCTGGTCGGCGGCCTGGAGGAACGCGGCGCGGACCGCGGCGATCGGGTCGGCGGGGACGTCGCTCATCCCTCTCCCAGCTCCTTGTCGATGATCTGGGCGAACATGTCGTAGGGCAGGGCACCGGACAGCATGATGCCGTTGACGAAGAAGGCCGGCGTCCCGGAGACGCCGAGGGCGGCACCCGCTTCCATGTCGGCGTTGATCTCGGCGGCGATGGCCGGGTCCTGGCGGCACTCGTTCCAGGCGGCGAGGTCGAGCCCGGCGTCCTTGGCGTAGCTCTCCAGGTCACTGTCGGTCAGCGCCCGCTGGTTGGACATCAGCCGGTCGTGCATCTCCCAGTACTTGCCCTGCTTGTCGGCGCAGTTCGCCGCGATGGCGGCGGGGATGGCCCGATCGTGGAACGACAGGGGGAAGTCGCGGAAGACCATGCGGACCTTGCCGTCGTAGTCCTTCAGGATCCGCTCCATCGTGTCGTTGGCCCGGCCACAGTAGGGGCACTGGTACTCGGCGAACTGCACGATGGTCACCGGCGCGTCCTTGTTGCCGATCATCGGGTCGTCATCGACGGACACGTCGAGGCGGGGCAGGTCGGGGAAGGGCACCGTCACCTTGGCGCCGGTGGCCTCCTTGAGCTGGGCGACCCACTCCGAGAACCGCTGCTGCTGCTTGCGCTGCAGCGCCTGCTGGGTGATCGGGCCGCGGACCTCCTCCAGGGGCCTCCCGCGGAGCTGGCGCTGCATGGCCTGGTAGATCTCCTGGATCTCGTCCTCGGTGGGCGGCTCGGTCTTGTCCTCGACCTCGGCCTTCACCAGGTCATCGGGCGAGATCCCGCGCTTTTCGGCCTCGGCCTCGATGAGCTTCTGGGTGAGGAGCTGGTCGGCGGCCTGGCTCTCGGTCTGGTAGCGGTTGGTGAGGTACTCCACCTCCATCTGGATGAGGTGGGAGCCGATCTGGTTCTTGAGGTCCCCGTAGGTGACGTTGCCGCCGTCCCAGCTTGCGACCACGGCGTCGTCGGTCAGGCCGGAGGCTTGGGTCGTCGCCGCGGCGGCGGCCGTCTGCTGGGGAGCGGCCGCCGTGGTCTGCGTCGCCTGGGGAGCGCCGGCGCCGGCGTCCTGGGTGTCACAGGCGGGCAGGGCGAGGAGCAGGCCGAGGCCTGCGGTGATGAGCTTGGGCATGGGTTCTCCAGATTCGCGCTCGTAACCGGACCCGCAGGGGAACGGTACGCGACGGTGGGCGAGGAACACGCGGCCCCCACGGCCGCGTCCCGCCCGGGTTCCGGGCGAGCAGGGGTTCCGGGCGAGCAGGGGTTCCGGGCGAGCAGGGGTTCCGGGCGAGCAGGGGTGCCGAACCTACAGGTTGGCGAAGATGTCGAGCGGTCGCCACACCCGCGCGCCCCAGGCCTGCTCGTTGTGGGGGGCGCCGGGCTCGTGCCAGTGGAACAGGTCGACGTCGAACTCGTAGCCCTGCTCGGCCAGGATGTCGCGGAACCAGGCGTTTTCGCAGTAGTTGTCGGAGGCGGTGGGGTCATCGTCGGGGACGCCGTCCCCATCGCTGTCGGTGCAGGTCCCTCCGCCGCCCGAGTCCAGGTACAGCACCATGGGGCGGTGGCCGCGCCCGGACCAGATCTCGGGCATGGTGGGGTTGTGCAGCTCGATGGAGCCCCACCCCATCGTGCCGGACATGCTGATCACCATGTCCCAGTCGTCGGGCTGCCGGTCGGCGACGTGGTAGCTGATGAGCCCGCCCAGCGAGCTGCCCATGATCCCGTAGGTGTCGGCCGGGCCATAGGCGGCGTCCATCATCGGGCGCACGATCTCGCCGATGAAGTCGGCGTAGGCGTCGCCCCACCCGCCGTAGGAGGTGCCGTGGATCCGGTCCTCGCAGTGGGTGTATTCCTCCATCCGGTCGACGGTGTTGTCGATGCCGACCACCAGGATCCCGTCGGGCAGGCTGTCCTGGAGGTGCCAGCCGCCGTTGATGGCGTCGGGATCGAACAGGTTGTTGCCGTCCTGGGCGTAGAGGGCATGGGTGAACACGCCGCCGTCGGGCACCCGGACCCGCAGGCGGCGGGGCTGCAGGCCCTTGCCGCCGATGTCGAACCACCGCTCGAGGTGGGCGGCGGAGGCGCGCACCAGGCTGTACTCGCCGAACTCGTCGTAGTCGTAGCGGCGGGAGAGCGGGTCGGCCTGCCAGACATCCCCACCGTCGGTGAACTTGTAGAGGCTGTCGACCGGGTCGGCGATGTCGACCTCGATCCAGGAGAGGGCGCCGGCGCGCTGCATGGGCTGGCCGACCCAGCCCTCGTGGTCTCCGGCGAGGAACCAGTCGCCGTCCCCGCAGAGGCACCCGAACAGGAAGGACCCGGTCGCGGTCTGCACCGGCAGGCCGTCGCGGTTGGCGATGGTCGCCAGGGCCTCGGCGGGGTCCACCTCGCCGTTGACGGCCTGCCGGAACAGCAGCTCGTCGGCCGAGACGCCCCCGGTGCCGGAGCCGCCGTCCCCGGACCCCCCGTCGGCGCCTCCCCCGTCGGTGGCGCCGCCGTCGTGCGCGCCGCCGTCGGCGGACACCGAGCCCACGCCGTCGCCCGGCGCGTCGGGGTCGCCGCTGCCGCTGCAGGCGAGCAGCAGCAGCAGCGGGCTAGCCCATGACATCTTCACCGCCATCGACCCGGATCACCTCGCCGGTCAGCCAGCGGGTGCCCGGGCCGCACAGCGCCACGAGGCAGTCGGCGACGTCTTCGGGGGTGGTCAGCCGGCCGAAGGGGTTGGCCGCCCGGGCGCGCTCCATGAGGGCCTCGTGCCCCGGGATCCGGCGCAGCGCCGGGGTGTCGGTCACCCCGGGCATCAGGACGTTGACGGTGATGCCACGACTCGCCAGCTCGCAGGCGAGCTGCCGGCTGTGGCTCTCCAGGGCGGCCTTGGCGGCGCTCACCGGCCCGTAGTGGGGCATGACCCGGTGGCTGCCGCTGCTGCTGAGGGAGAAGATGCGCCCGCCCTCGCCCATCAGGCCCCGCAATACGAGATCCTGGGTCCAGTAGACCAGGCTGTTGGCCATGACGTCGAGCGTCATCTCGAGCTGCCGGCGGGTCACGCCCCGAGCGGCCCGCCCCCCGGCTTCGACCTCGGCCGGTTGGGGGATGAACCGGGTCAGGGTGCCGAAGGCGAGGCTGTGGAGGAACACCTCGACGGAGCCTCCCTCCTCCTGCAGCAGGGCGGCGATCTCGTCGATCACCGCGGCCCGCTTGTCATCGGCGGCGGCGTTGGTGTTGAAGTAGCGCACCGACCGCCCGGTGGACCGGAGGTCGGCCACCAGGGCGTCCACCGCCTCCATGGCCGCGCGGCGGTCGAGGTGTACGCCGAGGATGTCGTAGCCCGCCGCCGCCAGCGCCCGGGCACAGGCGGCACCGAACCCGGAGGATGCTCCGAGGATCAGCGCCCAGCGACGCTCGCTCACTGGCCGCCCTCGTCGCCCCCGGCGGGGGGGTTGGCGGGCGGGTCGCCGGCGGCGTCCGGCTGGGGCGCCGCGCCCCCGGCAGCCGGCTCGGGGGTGACCGTCGCCCCTCCGGCGCCGTCGACGATGGTGGCGCTCTCCTTGACCTCCTTGATGTACTCGTCGGCCAGCTCGTTCTTGAGCTGGTCGATGATCTGGTCCCGCACCTCCTCCAGGGGGGTCTTGTCGCGGGTGTCCAGCACCTTGAGGATGTGCCAGGCCCGGCCGCTGCTCACCGGTCCGGCGATCGTGCCCTTCTCGGCCCCTTCGATGGCCGCGCCGAGCGGGCCGATGTCCTTGGCCCGCACCCAGCCGATCTCGCCGCCGTCGTTCTTGGTACGCGGGTCCTGGCTCTTCTCCCGGGCGAGGGTGGCGAAGTCGGCGCCGGCGTCGAGCTGGGCCTTGATGGCCTTGGCCTCGTCTTCGGTCTGGACCATGATGTGGGCCAGCTTGACCTGGGGCCGGGCGAACTGGACGGCGTGGTCGTCGTACCACTTCTGGATGGCCTCGTCGGTGATGCGCTTCTCCACCTCGCGGCGGATCATCTGGTCGGCCAGGGTGGAGCGCTCGACGATGGCCAGGGCGCGCTGCACCTCGGGGTCCTTGTGCAGGCCGGCCTCGATGGCCTTCTGGTAGAGGATCTCCTGGATCACGAGCTGCTCGGCCATCTGGTTCATCTGGCCGGTGGCTTCGAGCTGCGCCCGGAGCTGCTCGGGGAGCTGGGCGATCATCGCATCGAGCATGTCCTGGGTCACCGGCTTGCCGTTGACCATCTTCAGCACCGTGCCGGTGCGCTCCATCTCGCCGGGCACCGGGGGTTCGGCGGGGGGCTGCTGGCAGGCGGCGAGGGCGAACAGGGCGGCGAGGCCCAGGAACAGCGGACGACGGAACACGGGGACTCCCGGGTCGGATGGGGGGTCGAGCGTCTCCGAGAGGTCCGCTCGGCCCGGGATGGAGCGCGGCTGCCTATTGTGCGGGTCGGGCTGCGGCCAGCGCCGCCCTGCGCAAGCCCGGTGCAACGGCCCTCAGGCGACCCCGGGATATACGACGGCGTCGACGCCGAGGGCGCGCGCCGCCGCGGCGATCTCTTCGAGGCGGCTGGCGGGGACCGGAGCGACGCGCGGATCGGCCGGCCGGCGGGCGACGGAGTAGACCTGGACCTGCTCGATCCGTCCGCCGGCGTCGAGGATCTCGGCGATGCGGTCGGCCCAGGCGGAGACCTCGTCGTCGGTAGGATCCACGCCCTCCCATCGCACGAACATGCATTGCAGCACCAGTCGCCAGCGACGGGCCGCCAGGGCGAGGTTCGAGACCACCCGGGACAGGGGCAGGGTGGTGCCGTCGACCCGCTCGAAGCAGGCCTGGGTGCCGGCGTCGAGCTTGCCCCAGATCACGCCGCCCGCCTCGGTGAACCGGTCGAGGGCCGCGGCGACGGTGGGCCGATGAAGCAGGGTGGCGTTGGTCAGCAGGTGCAGGGAGACGCTGGAGAGGCCGTGGCGTCGCCGCAGGCGGTCGACAATCCCGATGCTGTCGGCGAAGGCTGCGCTGGTGGTCGGCTCCCCGTCCCCGGCCCAGGCGATGTCGTTGACCCGGCGCAGCGCCGGCGCCGCGGTCGAGAACGGCGCCACCGTCCACAGGCGCCCCGAGGCGACGAGGCCGAGCAGGTGGTCCAGCTCGGCCTCGAGGCGGGCGGGATCCACCGCCCGGCCATCCCCCGGGGTGCGGCGATCCACCTGGCAGTAGGGGCAGGCGAAGTTGCAGACCTTGTCGGGGTTGAGGTTGATCCCGATGCTCAAGCCGCGCGAGCGGCGGGACACCACCGCGTAGACGTAGCGGTTGTCGTCCAGCTCGCGGCGGTGGTCGCGGAAGTCGAGGGTGCGCGGGGCCATGCCCTCGCGGTATCCCGGCGGATCGCCGGTGGGGGCCCGCGTCGTGGCGCCGGTCGAATCGAATATACGCCCCCTCCGCTCGTCTCCCGAGCCTTCCTGGAGGATGTATGCGCCAGATGTCCCGGTGGCTGCCCGCCATGCTCCTGTCGGCCCTCGTCGTGGGGCCCGGCTGCCACGCGAAGTTCAAGAAGTACGCGCCGACCATCGAGTCGGTGGATGTCCAGGTGCTCACGACCGGCGGCCCGTCGGTGTACCTGGGCCGGCTGGACAGCGGCGAGGGGCTCGTCGCCGACATCGTCGACACCGCGGTCAACATCAGCCAGGCGGTCAACGAGATCCAGGTGGGGACCCGGATCGCGTCGGCCGTGGACATCGAGCGCACCAACGCGGCGCTGGAGCACGGCTTCGCCCGGACGCTCGACGGCGGCCCCCCCTTCCCCTACGTCGAGGACGGCGGCGCCGCCCGTGTCCAGTTGGAGGTGCTCAGCTACGGCATGGAGGCTCCGTACCTCGGCGCCCAGGCGTCGTTCAAGTACGACATCCGGGTGCGCATCTACAAGGGGGCCGAGCGCGTCTACAGCGCCCGCACGACCTGCGACACGGCCGCCGGCTACCCCTCCGAGATCAGCCAGGCGCTCGACCTGGTCAACAACCGGGCCCAGATCGACGCCCTGACCGACGAGGAGATCCAGGCGGCCTTCGACGCGGTGGCCGATTGGTGCGGCCAGGAGATCGTCCGCAAGATGCGCAAGCACGCGGGCTAGGGATGATCGCCCGTTCTTCGTCGATCTTGCCGCTGTCACTGCTGCCGCTGTCGATGTTGCTGCTGGCGGCGGAGGCGCCGGCGTCCGGTGCCGAGGCCCCTCCGGTCGCCGAGCTGTCGTGGCGTCGCGGGATCGGTCGCCTCGGGGTGACCGCTCCGCCGGGTGAGCACATCGACCCGCGGTCGCCGGTCCGCGTGGTCGTCGACCAGGCCGACCGGCACCAGGAGCTGGACGCCCACGGGGACGTGCTGGTCGACGGCTGGCGGTTTCCGGTGGCCGAGGGGGAACTGGCCGGCACCCTGCGCCTGGCGCTGTGCGAGGACGGCGGCGGGACCTGTCGCGTCGTGGACCTGCAGTTCACCGCTGCCGTGTCCGGTCGCCGGGGGGCGGTGTCGCTGGCCCTCGAGGACGCGGCACCCGCCACCGTCGAGCCCCACCCCGAACCGGGCTTCGCCGAGGATCCGGACCGGGCCTTCGCCGAGGCCCTGGCCCGGGCATCGTCCCGGGACCACGCGGTGCTGCTCGACTTCGGCGCGATCTGGTGTCCTCCCTGCAACCTGCTGGCCGCCCAGGTCCTGGAGGATCCCGCCGACGCCGACGCGCTGGCCGGCTACGAGGTCGTGTCCATCGACGCCGACCGGCCCGATTCCTGGGCGCTCAAGGACCGCTACGACGTGGGCGGCTACCCGACGGTGATCATCACCGACGCCGCCGGGAACGAGCGGGATCGACAGGTCGGATACACCAGCGAGGCCGCCTTCCTGCAGTGGCTGGACCGGGCCGGCCGCCCCGAGCCGGTCGACCCCCTGGTCCGGGCCGATCGACTGGCCCGCACCGGGCGGATCGTTGCCGCCCGCGGGATCCTGGCCGAGATACCGCCCGTCGCGGATGATCTGCGGTACCGCCGGGTGGCGCTCATGGTCGCGGATGAGCCCGACCCGGCCGACGTCGCCTGGCTGGTCGCCCACGAGCATTCCCGGGAACGGGCGCTCCAGTGGATCTGGGACGTGATCGACGTGGCCGCCTCCGACCCCGGGCTGGCCGCGGCCACCCGCAGCTTCCTGCTGGCGCAGACGGTGGGGGCGCCGCCGCTGGAGGCCTCGGACCTGCTCGTGGCCGTCGCCCGGTTGACCGAGGACGAGGACGCGGCCCGGGCGATCTACGGGGCGGCGGCGGCGGTGCTGGCCGCGGGACTGTCGGGGGACCCGGTGCGCGACAAGGGGCTCTACGGCGCGCTGGCGGACCTGTACGAGGAAGCCGGCCTGCGGGACGCGGCCATCGACCTGCTCGTCGACGCCGTGGCCGCCTTTCCCGACGAGATGACCTTCCACTACGCCCTGGCGGGCGCCTGGATCGACGCCGGTCGGCCCGACGAGGCGGTGGCCCAGGCCAGGCGGGCGCTTGCGGTGTCCTACGGGGACAACCGCCTGCGGAGCGCGCACCGGCTGGCCGAGGCGCTGGCGGCGGCGGGGCGGGTCGATGAAGCGGTGGGCGTCATCGACGAGGCGCTGGCCGGCGCGGTGGTGCCTCCCGACGACGTCCAGGTGCGGACGCCCCGCTACCTCGAGGCGCTTCGCCGGCTGCGGGGCGAGCTGGCCGGCGAGTAGTACCTGCGGCCCCAGGCTCCTGCCGGGTACTTCGGGCACCGGATGTGGCCGTCCACCGGAACCTGGGGCATCCGGTACCATCGGCGTCTTTGAACGGGGTCTCGCGACCCCCTTGCGCCTGCGGCGCACCCCCGCGGCGGCCGCTGCGCGGCCGACTGGCGGCGGTCGCAGCGCAGCCGCCGGGTTGCGCGGTGCCGGCCGGCCGGGTGACGAGACCTCGCCGGCAGACCGGGGTCAGTGCACCAGGGGTGTCGGGTGGGCCGGCGGCTCCAGGTAGCCGTCCCGGTCGGCGGTCGGGTGGTTCCAGGGGCCGATGGGGACCGGGGGAGCGCCGGTCCCGTGCCGGGCGAGGGTCCGGCGCCGGCGGCGCATCACCCCGACGCCGCCCACCACCAGCACCATGGCCCCGATGGTGAACAGGACCGTGTCGCTGACCAGTGGCTTGAGCCACAGCCCCGAACCGGTCAGCCGGGCTCGCCACGCCGCGTCGATGGCATCGACGCTCTCGCCGGTGGCGGACCGGACGGCGGCGCCGAAGCCCTCGCCGCGGGCCAGGGCCCGGGCGATGCTCGGCACGGTGTCGGGGCCGTACTCGTTCTGCAGCCAGGCCACGAGGTCGGCGGACTGGGCGTAGGCCAGGCGAGCGCGCAGCGGGTCGCTGGGAAAGCCGGTCGCCAGGTCCTCCATGCGCATCAGGTCCCGTCCGAGGAGCCCGCTGGCGAGGGTGTCGGTGGTGGCCTGGGTGTACTGGCGGGCGTACACCTGGGCGATGCCCTCCTGCAGCCAGCGGGGCACCGGCTCTCCCCGGAAGACCCGCCCGAGCAGCACGTGCACGATCTCGTGGTCGAGGACGGTGGTCAGGGGCTCCTCGGTGCCCGGCCGGATGCCGGGGGAGCGGAGGAAGATGAGGCCCTGCCGCGGCCAGGCGGTCCCGTCGGCCCAGTCCGGGGGGGCGCCCGGCTGCAGCGAGTCGAACTGCTGCTGGGTGTGGGCCAGGACGACGTCGATGGGGCCGCCGGCGGGGACCGACAGCCGCTCGGCGAAGTCGGGCACGCTCCGGGCACCGTGCCGGGCCAGCAGCAGGGCCACGGCGCGGTCTCCCGGAGCGTGGTGGACCCGCAGCCACACGCCCTCGACGGTCTGGAAGTCGTCGGGCAGGGCCGGCAGGGCCGGCTGGCTCCAGGCTACGTCGGTCGCATCGGGCGCGCGCATGGACGGGGTCCCGGCAACGGTCGGGCGGGTCCACGACGCCAGGATCAGCAGCAGGGATACCAGCCACCGCCACCGCGGTGGTGCCAGCCGGCGACGCCGGTGGCTCGATGGGCGCTCCGGCGCGGGGCGGGCGGGCTGCGGGGAGGATGGCTGCACGGAGGATGACCGGGTGGGGTTCAAGATAGCGTCCCGCGCCGAGAGCGGGGGCATTTTTGTGACTGGGATGGTTACATATGAACGAGGGAGTTGCCGGACAGGGGCGGGTTGTCACGGAATGTCACGGAACGCCGCGAGGGCGTGCGGCGGGTTCCGGGCCATCGGGGTGGCACCACCGCCGGATCGATTGCACGCAGGCTGCGCTGCCGTCCCCCTCCTGGTCCAATAGAGGCCCCGGGTGAGATGGTGGAAGGACCGATCCCTGCTGGGCGCGCTGCTGGTCGCGCTCGCCCTCCGCACGATCCCGCTGGCGATCTGGGGCAACGAGTGGATGTGCACCCGCGACGAGTGCACCTACATCAAGCTCGCCACCCGGATGGCCGAGGGACAGGGCATGACGGGATCGTCGGGGTGGCTGTGGGCCCCCGGCTACCCGGCGGTGCTCGCCCTGCACCGGTGGTTGACCGGCTGGGCGAGCGCCGCCAAGGGCACCCAGGTGGTGGCGTCCCTGGTGATCGTCGTGCTGTTGTACCGGCTGGGGATCCGGGCCTCCGCCCTGTGGAACCCGGCGGAGGCCTTCCAGCGCCGGGCCGGCCGCATCGCCGCCTGGCTCTACGCGGTCAGCTTTCCTCAGGCCTTCTTCGCCATGAGCCTGTGGAGCGAAGTGCTCTACACCATGCTCCTGCTGGTGGGGCTCATCGCCCTGGACATGGCCGCTCCGCCCGACGACCCGGCGGTGCCGGATCCGGCGCGGGTCGACCCCCGGGCGCTGAGCACCCGCCGGGCGCTGGGGCTCGGGGCCCTGGTCGGCGCCATGGTCGGGGCCTGCGTGCTGTTTCGCGGGGTGGCGACCTACATGCTGCCCATCTTCGTGGTCGGCTTGTTGTGGAGGCGGTTCCGCCGCGGGCGGGCCTGGGCCCAGGCCGGGGTGGCGGTGCTGGTCGCCGTCCTGGTGGTGGCGCCCTACAGCGTGTACGCCAGCCGGAAATTCGAGGCCGTGGTGATCTCCGACCGCACCCTCGGCCAGATGATGTGGCTCGGCAACAACGACTTTCCTCCCCTGACCTTCGACTACGGCAACGGGGCGCTGTCCAAGCGGGCGTTCGCCCGCCACACCCGCCCGGGGCGAAAGCACTGCGCGCCGCGACGGGACGTGATCGCCCGGGACGACTGCGAGACCGAGGCGGGGATCGCCTGGATCAAGTCCCATCCCCGTGAATTCATCGCCCGGATGCCCCTGCGGGTCGCCCAGCTCCTCAACCCGCACTCCCTGCTCACCCGCCACCTGCGGTGGGGCCGGTGGCCGGGGCTCCCGCAGTGGGTCGACGAGCTGATCATCGCCTGGGGGGCACTGGAGTCCATCCTGGTGATCTGGGTGGGTGCCGTGGGGCTCGCCGCCCGCGGCCGCCGGGCGCTGGGGGTGGTCGTGACCGGGATCCTGCTGTACCACGTGGCAGCCATCGCCATGCTGGCGGGGCTCAGCCGCTACCGCATTCCCCTGGAGCCGCTCCTGATGCTGTACGCCGCCCAGGTGCTCGCCGACCCGCGGGTCACCCTGTCGATCCTGTGGCGGCGGCGCTGGCGGCTGGTCGCCGCCGGGGTCGCCCTGGCGGCGCTGGTGCCGCTGGTGCTGTGGTTCCTGCCCGCCGGCTGGCCGGGGTGGCGGTCATGGTGATCCTGGCGATGTTGCTGGCCTGCAGGGGTGAACCGGCGCCGCTGCCCCCGGGCGACCCGTCGCGACCCGACATCGTGCTGGTCAGCATCGACACCCTGCGGGCCGATCACCTGTCCTGCTACGGCCACGATCGGCCGACCAGCCCGTTCATCGACCGGCTCGCCGAGGCCGGGACCCGCTTCGCCCAGGCGCGGAGCCCCTCGCCCTGGACCCTGCCGGCCCACACCACCTTGATGAGCGGCCAGCTCGTCGCCACCCACCGGGTGATCGACGATGCCTACAGCCTCTCGCCGGACACGCCGGTGCTGGCCGAGTCCCTGCGGGCGGGCGGCTACCGGACCGGGGGGTTCGTCTCCACCCTCTACGTGAGCAGTCTGTTCGGCTTCCAGCGCGGCTTCGATCGGTTCGAGGACTTCGGCATCCACTCCGAGAAGCAGAACCTCTCGGGTTCGCTGACCTTCGACCGGGTGATCGACGAGGCCCTGGACTGGTGGCGGACCCAGCCCGCCGGCCAGCCGGTCTTCCTGTTCCTGCACACCTACGACGTCCACTACGAGTACGACCCGCCGGAGCCCTACGCAAGCATGTTCGACCGGGCACCGCGGCGGGGAGACCCGCACTACAAGAACTACTTCTACTTCAAGAAGCACCCGCTGACCGCCGAACAGCTCGAACACCAGCGGGCCCAGTACGATGAGGCGATCCGCTGGGTGGACGATCAGCTCGCCCGGCTCGACGAGCACCTGGCGGCCAGCGGCCGCCGGGTGCGATGGGTGGTGACGGCCGATCACGGGGAGGAATTCGGCGAGCGCGGCTCCTGGGGGCACGCCCACACCCTGTACGCCGAGCAGCTCCACATCCCGCTGGTGATCGCCGAGCGGGGCGGCGATTCGCTGCCCGCCGGCAAGGTGGTGGTGGATCCGGTCGGCCTGCAGGACGTCGCCCCCACCATCGCCGGCTGGGTGGAGAAGGCCGCCCCGCTGCAGCCGGACGGCATCGATCTCTCGCCGGTCATGGGCGGGCAGCCGGCGCCCACCCGGGCGTTCACCGCCCAGACCTCGCGCTTCGAGACCAACCGGGTGGGACTGTTCGCCGACGGGCTGCGCCTGGAGTGGGACCTGAAGGCCAACCGGGTCGAGCTGTTCGATCTCGATGATGATCCGACCGAGTCACGCGACCTGTCGCGCCGGCGCCCCGCCGACGTCGCTCGCCTGCAGCGGGCGCTGGTGGAGGCGCTGGGCTCGCCGTGGCGGGCGCGTCGGGCCGGCACCGTGTCCAGCCGGAAGTCCGGTCGGGTGCTCACCGTGGATGATCGAGGCGTGCGGGCGGGTGTGCGATCCGCCGTCACTGCGGGGCAGGCCTTCCAGGTGCTTCCCTACGACGCGCCGCTGTGGTTCTCCGGCAAGGATGGCGCCGGGGCGGGCGGCGTCCAGGGGCCGTGGAAGGCGCTGGGCGGCGCGCTGCCGGGCGCCGACGCGCCGGTCGAATACCAGCCGTCCCTCGGGGGGCCGCGGGACGTCGCGCTGGACGATGCGACCCGCGAGGCGTTGGAGGCCCTGGGCTACATGCAGGAGGAACCGGGGCCGTGATGGCGGATGGGGGCGGCGCCGGGACCTCGTCCGGCCGCCGGGCAATGCGCGGGGGGACTGGCCGGGGGCACTGTGCGGCGGGACTGTGCGGCGGGACTGTGCGGCGGGACTGTGCGGCGGGACTGTGCGGAGCGACCGCCGACCTGCCGCCCCCGGGTCAGCGCTGCAGGTTGAGGCGGACGTGGACCTCGTCCGATTTCACGTAGACGGACCCCTGGGGAGTCTCCCGCCCGTCGAGGACTACGCAGGCCGTGACCACGTCGACCTGGTGTCCGTCACTCACCCAACGGCGGACGTCGGCACAGACCTGGAGGCGACCCTCGTAGGCGTTGCGCCGAATGGTCGCCGACCAGGCCTGGTCGCCATCGGGGATCACGAGCTGCTCGCCGTCGCGAGGAGGCTCCAGGGTGTGGACGGCGAAGGACTGGCCGTCGGGACGCAGCAGCTCCAGGTCCAGGCGCTCGGCCCGGGCAGGGAGGAGCAGGAACGGCAGCAGCGGGATCACGTCACCTTGTAGGCGGCGTCGACGGCGTCGGTCAGCTCGGCTTCGGTGAGGAAGGGGCCACCGGTCTCGGTGGTCTCCCAGGCGTGGTTGGCGACGACCCGGCGCAGGGCGTGGTCGCGGGGCCAGCCCAGGCGGCGCAGCAGGGCGGCCCGTTCGCGTGCCTCGGCCAGGTGCTCCACCCGGGCCCGGTCGGCCTGGGCAGCGGCGCGGGCCGCGTCGGTGGGACGGGTGTTCCAGGAGAAGGGCATGGGGGCTCCACGGACGGAGGATGCACCAAGGGGTGGGCCAGGCGAGTCTATCGCGGGACCGATCGGGGGGCGCGAGCGGGCTATGGAGCGAGCATGTCCGACCTGCGCTCCCAGCTCGCCGCCGCCTTCGGGCAGCCGGCCCCGGAAGATCCCGCCGCGGCGTCCGCTCCGTCCGGAGCCGGGCCGTCGATCCTCGACGACGACGCCCACCTCGACACCGAGTGGCTGACCGTGCTGCACCGCCTGCGCGCCGAGCTGCCGGGGGCGCCGGAAATGGCGGCCCGCCCCAAGCTCGCCCAGGCGCGGATGGTCTCCGACCGGGTGGTCAAGATGCTGAAGAAGGCGGGCCGCAAGCGCGACGCCCGCCAGCTCGCCGGGCTGCGCGACGACTTCCTGGCGCGGCGCGACAAGGCGGCCTGGGCGGCCGTCAAGCTGCGCTTCCAGACGCTGGGCCTGTCGGCCAGGGCGTATCGCTCGCTCAAGCAGGTCGGCGCCGATCCGCAGGCGGTGCTGGCGCGCCTGGATCGCACGCCGGAGGAAGACCTGCGGGGCATGGGGGCGGCCCGGCTGCGGGAGCTGCTGGGGTAGGGCGAGACGTGGGG
>RFKJ01000377.1 GCA_003694325.1 Deltaproteobacteria bacterium | reverse complement strand
GGCACCGGCCACGCCGGCGGAGAGGGGGGGAGAGGTGGGGACACCGTGCGACGTCGCGCCGGGGGACCGATCAATCCGGATATTTCGGCGGGCACTTGTTGACGAACCCGTTGCCGCCGACCTGCTTGAACCACCAGCCCACGTAGCGCTTGCCGTAGCAGGAGTAGGAGCCTCGCTGGCTGTAGGCCCGCTGCAGGCACTGGTAGCTGCGCTCCCAGTCGCGGTCGTTCTGGGCCTTGGCGATGTCGGCGTTGGGCACGACGTCGGGCATGTCGTCCTTGCCGTACCACCGCACCCAGGCGGGGATGGCGTCGCAGAGCACGTCGGCGGCGTCCTGGCTCGGCGAGGACTTGAGCACCGTGAGCAGCGCTCCACGGACGCTGGCGTCGGGCTCCTCGGTGAAGGCCCGGGTGCGCAGGCAGCGGATCGCCTCGGGGCGCTTCGTCCCCTTGAAGGCCAGGATGGCCCGGCTCCGGACCTCGGGGCTCTCGTCTTCCATCATCGCCGTGCACAGCAGCTCGTCGATGCCTTCGGCCCGGGCCTTCTTGAGGGCCGCCAGCGCTGCGCCCCGGACGCTGCCCTCCGGGTCTTCGGTGGCCAGCTTGCGGAGCGCGGCGATGACATCGTCGCCCTCGAACTTGGCGATGCCCAGGGCGGCGGCGGCCCGCACGGCGGGGTCGGAGTCCTGGGTGGCCAGCTTCAGGAGCACGTCCCGGTAGTCGGCGTTGCCGGCGATGGCCTGGGTGGCGGCGACCCGGATCTCGCTGGCGGTCGCGGTGTCCTGGGCGATGCGGGCGAGGCCGTCCCGGCCGACCTTGGCGGCGGTGTTGGCCAGGGCGCGGACCGCCTCGGCCTTGTTGGGGAGGTCCGGCCGCTCGGCGACCTCGGCCAGGCAGCCGACCATGTCGTCCCGCTGGCTGCCCTTGAGCCCCTCGGCGATGGCCAGGTCCAGCTCGCCCCGGTCGTCGACCAGGTGCTCGCACACGCAGTCGCGGCCGATCTCCAGGCCCTTCGGGTCCGGCGGGTCGTTGTCGGCGATGGACTCCAGGCGATCGGCGGCGTGGCGACGGACGTCGTCGTCGCGCATCTCCAGGCCGACGCACATGGTCTTGTAGTGGCGGCGAGCCAGCGCATCGTCGATGTCGGCGCTGCTGACGTGGCTCGGGGTGATCTCGCACCCCGTGAGGGCCGAGGCGGCTGCCAGGGCGAGGAGCGTACGGCGCATCGAGGCTTCCGGGTCGAGGAGGACGCCGGATGGTAGCGGTTCGCCTGCCGGGATGCCACCGCCGCGGTCGCCGGGCGGGCCCCGGACTTGTGGCGGGCGGGCTCAGGCGCCGTTGAGCGACCAGTCGTAGTCGAGGGTGGCGTCGTAGTTCACGTCGGCGTCGCCGGACTCCCGGTAGGTCCGGACGAAGTCCTGGACGCTGCCGAAGCTGGTCTCGAAGTCACCTCGGAACCACGAAAACAGGATCGAGATCCCGTCGGGGCCGGCGCCCTTGGCGGTGTGGGCGAGGAACCGGGTCGCATTGTCGTCGAGGGTCGCGTAGACGTTGTCGGCGGTGAAGGCCCGGGCCGGCACGTCGGGGCAGCTTCGGCTCACGCAGTTCAGCCCCATGTGGATCCGGGCATCGACGGGGTCGTCCCCCCACAGGCCGGCGTGCCAGGCCTCGATGCGGTCCAGCAGCGCGGGCTCATCGTCGTAGGTGGACGGGTCGAAGTCCCCGCGGATCACCCCGTGCTCGACCTCGTTCAGGCTGAGCTGGACGCCGTCCACGGTCACGAAGCGGGTGGTGAACATCACGAAGGTGGCGCCGGTCTCCTCGCCGTTCCAGGTGCTGGCGCTGGCTCCGGCCCAGTCCGGGTCGGCGGCGAGCTGGTTCAGGGCGGTCTGGATGGCCCAGGCGTTGTACAGGTTCAGCCAGAAGGCGAGGGCCTCCTCGTGGCCGTCGAGGGCCAGGGGGTCGACGCTGGCCATGTTGGCGAGGGTGTCGCCGAGGGTCACCCCGGCGTCGGGGGTCCGGTTCATGGCGGTGTAGTCCACCGACCGCACGGTCCCGCCGTTCCAGGTCTCGTCGTAGGTGTGGGAGACGAGCAGGCCGGTCAGGCCATAGTGGCCCAGGCGGGTGGCGTCGGTCAGGGCATCGCGCCCCGCCACCGACACCTCGGCCGAGAAATTCGTGTCGCCGTCGGCGCACAGGGCGTCGGCGTCGGCGGCGTCGATGTACTGCCCGCAGGCCAGGGTCAGCAGGGCGATCAGCATGGGAAGACCTCCAACTCACATCCGATGCCCCGGGTTGGGGTAGGGTTTCGACACCGACCCCTTCAGGTCCCGGAGGATGGTTGGCCCGACAGACGGCGACCGTCGATCGTGCGGAGATCGTGGTGGAGCGCCTGGCCCTGGTGGGGCTGGTCTCGCTCGGCGCGGCCGTGCGGCTGGGGTACGGGCTGATGGTCCGGCCCTGGCTGGCCTCACCCGGCCAGCAGGCCTGGGCGTTGCTGCTGGCCGAGGCCAGCCGCGAGGGACTGCGGGCCGACCAGCTCATCCTCTCCCCCGCCGAACCGGGCAGCGTGGTCACGGGGCTGCTGGCCCTGGTCCTCCAGCCGCTGGCCGGACCCGGGCTCCCGGCGCTGTCGCTGGCGGCGCTGGTCGTCGACACCGGGGCGCGGCTGGTCCAGGTCCTCGCGGCGCACCACCTGTTCGGCCCGCGGTCGGCGTTGAGCCTGGCGCTGTGGCAGATCGTGGCCCTGCCGATGCTGCTGGCGATGGGGACGGTGGGGACGGGCCCGGACGCCTTCGCCGGCACCTGGCCCTTCCTGCTGCTCGCGGTGCTGCACGGCGGGGAATCGGGGCGCCTGTCGGCCCGCCGGGCGGCGGCGGTGGGTGCGATCGCCGGGCTGTCCCTGGCGTGGTCGACCGGCCACGTCTCCCTGGTCGTGACGCTGCCGGTGC
>RFKJ01000376.1 GCA_003694325.1 Deltaproteobacteria bacterium | reverse complement strand
GCGCAGTTCTTCCGGGGTCATGTCCACCGGCACGCGCTCGTCCCCCGGGGGGACGCCCTCGGCCAACGCCTCCCGGATCCACGCCTGCAACCGGTCCGAGATGTCGGGCGGCAGCTCGACCCCGGCGAAGGTGGCGTGAAAGGCGACGTCCCACTGGTCGAACATGGCCTCGCTGTGGACCAGGACCGCCCGCCCGTACCGGTACAGCTCGTCGAGGGTCCGGGCCAGCCCCTTGCGCAGGCCCGTCAGGAACACCAGCCACTCGGAGAGCCCGACCGGGATCCCCTGGGCACGCAGGTTGAGGAGCAACAGGTCGAACACCGTCAGGTCCTCCCCCGGCGGCGGGCGGATGCAAACACCGCTAGGCCTCCCACCCGCGGGTGCGGGCCAGCAGCTCCAGGTCCTGCTCCTGCTTGACCAGCACGCCCAGGAACGGCATCCGCCGGCCGAGTTCCTCGGCGGGGACCCCGGCCCGGGCGAGCACCATCAGCCAGTCCAGCAGCTCCGAGGTGCTCGGCTTCTTGCGGAGTCCATCGACGCTGCGCAGCGCGTAGAAGCGGGTGACCGCGGCGTCCACGAGGTCCCGGGCCAGTCCCGGCAGGTGGGCGTCGACGATGCGACCGATCCGCTCGCGGTCCGGGAACTCGATGTAGTGGAAGACACACCGCCGCAGGAAGGCGTCGGGCAGCTCCTTCTCGGCGTTGCTGGTGATGATGGTGATCGGGCGGTGCCGGGCCCGTACCGTCTCGTTCAGTTCGGGGATGTAGAAGGCCATCTCGTCCAGCTCCCGCAGCAGGTCGTTGGGGAACTCGATGTCGGCCTTGTCGATCTCGTCGATGAGGAGCACCACCTGTTCGGGAGACTCGAAGGCCCGTCCCAGCACCCCCCGTCGGATGTAGTGGCGGATGTCGCTGACGTCCCGGTCACCGAACCGGCTGTCGTTGAGCCGCTGCACGACATCGTAGTGGTACAGGCCCTCCTGGGCCTGGGTGGTCGACTTGACGTGCCAGGTCAGCAGCGGCCGACCGAGGGACTCGGCGACGGCGTGGGCCAGCATCGTCTTGCCGGTCCCCGGCTCGCCCCGGACCAGGAGGGGGCGCTCCAGGGCGATGGCGGCGTTGACGTCGGCCAGGAGGCCGGGATCGGCGATGTAGCGGGTGGCACCGAGGAACTGGTCGAAGCGGGTCATCGGGGTCTCGGGAATCCGGGGCGAAGGGGGCCGTTCCCTGGCTAACCCCCACCGGTCGGGGTGCCTCGACCCGAACAACGGTAGGCCCGCCATACCACGCAGATCCGGCAGAGGGGCGCGGTGTCCCGCCACCCGGCGCACCAGCCCGAGGAGACCCCGGCCATCGACGACGCATCGGCCCGACGGGCTTGTCCCCGGTGCCTGGACCGGGTAGGGTGTTCGCGCGATTCGGGCTGTGCATTTCGCCGGCACCGAGTCGAGACCCGCTCCACTCGGAGCCGCTCGCCGGTGACCCGGCGGGTGCAACACCCGGCCGCCGACGACGCGGCCACCCTCACCGGGTCCACCGGCGCAACCCATTCATGGGCTGCGTTGTCCCGGTGGTCGGTCGCAGGCAGCCTCGCTGCGCGGCCCTCCATCCGCCGGCCATGGCCGGCGCGCAGGCAGCGACAGTCCTCGAACGGGGCTTCTCGAAGTCCCACCAACGCCGCTGGATCCATGGAGATTTCCGTGGAACTGAACATGTGCGTCCTGATGGACTTCGAAAACATCGCGGCCGGCGCCGAGAAGGAGGGGCACGGCCGCTTCGACACCCGCGCGGTGATGACCCGCCTCAAGGAGAAGGGCCGGATCCTCATCGCCCGCAGCTACGGCGACTGGGGGCGCTTCGCCAAGTACAAGCAGGACATGCTGGAGCACGCCGTCCAGGCCGTCGAGCTGACCAGCTACCGCGGCCAGGAGAAGAACCGGGCCGACATCGCGCTCGCCGTCGATGCCATGGAACTGGCGTTCCGCCGCGAGTACATCGACACCTTCGTGCTGCTCTCCGGCGACAGCGACTTCACCCCGCTGGTGATGCGCCTGCGCGAGCTCAACCGCCGGGTGATCGGCATCGGGACCCGGCGCAGCAGCAGCCGCCTGCTCGTCGAGTCCTGCGACGAGTTCATCTTCTACGAGTCCATCAAGCGGGGACGCAAGACCCCTTCCAAGCAGCCGCCGGCGTCGGATGCGGTGGAGAGCCTGGGCAAGGACGAGGCCTTCGCGCTCCTCGTCGAGACCATCGAGGGACTGCAGAAGGACGAACCCGGCCCCGCCCTCGCCGGCCGGGTCAAGCAGTCGCTGCTCCGCAAGGAGCCGGCCTTCGACGAGACCGAGTACGGCTATTCCGGCTTCGCGCGGTTCCTCGAAGCGGCGCGGGACAAGGGACTGGTGTCGCTGTCCAGGGACGAACGGGCCGGGGGCTACCGGGTGGACCTTCCCTCCGATGACCGGGCCGAGCCCGCCGACGACGACGAGGGCGAGGACCTGCCGCTGCTCACCGGCGAGCCCGGGCGTCTCCGCGGGGTGCTGCTCCGCCAGGGGATCGACCCTCTCGACGCCCTCAGCCGCCACGTCGTCGTCCATGAATTCGTCGACCACGTCAACGAGCGCGCCCGTCGCAAGAAGCGCAACACGCTCATCTACACCGTCGGGGACGTCGCCCGGAGGACCCGCCAGACGGAGCCGCCGGTCCGCACCCAGCACGTGCGCTCGGTGCTGCAGTCGATCTTCGAGGCCGGCGAGCTGATCCATGCCGATGGCAACCCCATCCGCAAGGACAGCGCCCCGTTCACCCTGCAGCACGACGCCGAGGAGATCCTCCGCGAGCTGCGCTCCTACTACGTCGCCAACCTGCTGCGGCAGGGCGAGCGGCTCAACGACTCCAAGGCGCTGTCGATGCTGCTGTGGGGCGACGAGGACCACGCCACCCCGGCCGAAGAGCTGGTGGCCTGGGTCCAGCACGAACTCGCCGAGGAGGACACCGCCGACGGCCCGACCGACGACGGCCCGGACTCGACGGGCGAGGCGACGGATGACATGCCGGCGACGCCCGTCGGGTCGAGCGCCGCCGCCGAGGCGTCCGTGGACGCGGCCGACGCCCCGGGGACGGGTGACGCCGGTGAGGACGCCCCCAAGCGCAAGCGGCGCCGCCGGCGGCGCAAGAAGACCGTCGCCGCCACCGACGGCGATACGCCGGCCGCCGAGGATCAGGCCGAAGG
>RFKJ01000375.1 GCA_003694325.1 Deltaproteobacteria bacterium | reverse complement strand
GTGCTGGGGGGCGGGCCCGGGGGGTGGGCCGACGGGCAGCTCCAGGCCGAACACCTCACCCTCCACCGCCCGCCGCCTGGCCGCGCTACCCACCGAGGCCACCAGCGGGGGCAGCGCCTCGGCTGCCCAGTCCGCCAGGGACGGGCCCACGGCGTGCTCGGCGAGAGCCGCCAGGGCGTCGGCGCAATCCGCCGCCGTCGGCCGCTGCCCGGGATCGTAGGACATCAGCACGGCGAGGAGATCCGGGAGGAGGGACAGCTCGCCGGAGAGGCGCCGGGCCAGGGGATGGAGCGCGGCGTCCAGCCGGGCCCGGTGGGCGGACGGCGAGGTGGCCGGGGGACCGCGCAGGGCACCGTCCAGGGCAGCCAGGACCAGGGCACCGAGGGCATGGACGTCTCCGGCCGGTGTCGGCCCCGCCGACCGGCCCTCGGGGGGCGCATGGGGGTCCACCTGTTCGGGGTCCGCCGCCGGTGGCGCCCCCTCGACCGCGAAGCGGGCCCGGGCGACGCCGAGGCCGGTCACCCAGACCTCGCCCTCCGCCGTGACCAGCACCTTGTCGAGGCCGAGGGCGCCGTGGGCCATCGCACCGGTCCCCGGCAACCCGTGGGCCGCGGTGAGGGTGCGGGCGACCCGGGCGCCGATGGTCAGGGCCAGGCCCGGGGCCAGCTCCTCCGCGGACAGCACCGTGGCGAGGTCCACCGCCGGGACGTGACGACGCAGCAGCGTCCGGTGCCCCTCGACCGACAACAGCCGCTCGATGACCAGGGCGCCGTGCTCCTCGAGACGAGCCAGCCGGGGCAGCTCGTCGGCGAGCCGGTCGGCGACCGCGTCGGCCGGCAGGCTCCCCGGATCGAGGAGCTGGACCACCACCTCGCGGTCCGCCTTCCCCGGCCGCATCCAGCGGGCGAGGAACACCGGTCCGGCGTCGTCCCCCTCGACGACGCCCAGGACCCGGAGCCGGCCTTCGTCTGCAGCGGCGGTCACGGTACGCTCCCTGCACCGGCCCGCTGGTGGCGACCAGGAGCCGGCGCCGGTCCAATCTACCGCGCCGGCGACCCCGGCCCGGCGGCCCGAGCGGCGAGGTGCGGACGCATGAACGGGGCGACGGCGTCGTCACAGGACCGCCCGGACGCCGCGGCGATGCGGGTGATGTCGAGGATCACGTGGTTGGTCGCCAGGTCCACGAGGGAGCGGTTGCGGGTGCGGACGCTGTCGTTGTCGGCCGTGGGCTCCGCACCGCCGATGAGGGCCTCGGCGCCGTCCACGACCACGATGAGCTTGTGGGACCAGCCGGCCTTTTCGGGGTCGACGGCCGCCGCGTCCGTCCAGGCGGAGAAGCCCTGGACCCCGCCCTCTCCGAGGTCGGGGCAGTGCAGCACCCGGTGCAGGCCGGGCCGGGCGGCACAGGCCGACAGTGCCGTCGCCAGGGCGTCCAGCTCCCGCACCCAGGCGCTGATCAGCACCTTCTGCGTGGCCGCGGCCAGCAGGCGGGCCGCTTCCTGCAACACTTCGTCGTATCCGCCGAACACCCACACCGGCTCGGGGCGTCGACGCTTCGGGATTCGCGCGAGCTGCTCGGCAGCCTCCGCCAGCCGCGCCTCGGAGTCCGCCCGGAGGTGCTGCAGGAAGCCCGTGGGGTCGGTGGCGACGTAGCGGGTCGGCCCCTCGCCCGACCGGAAGCAGGCCCCGAGCGCTTCGAGGCGGGACAGCACCGTGTAGACGGCGCTGCGGGGGACGCCGGACCGGGCCGAGACCTCGTAGCCGGTCAGGCCGGCCGGCTCCTCGGCCGCTAGCAGTGTAAGGTAGGCCAGCGCCTCGCTGCGGGTCAGGCCCAGCGCCTGGAGGGGGCCGATGGCGGTGCTCTGCATGCCGGTGGTGCTCCGCGGACCGCCGAGCGTAACGCGGGATCGGGTGACGGTACGAAGGGGGCAGGCGTGGCCTGCACACTCGAGCCGACTCGGAAGGCCTCGGCTTCGTGCGTGGGTTCTTGATGCCCCGGTCCCGATCCGGCCTCCCGCACTGCGGGTCTTCGTCGGCGACAGCCACGACTCGCCGGCCCACGCCGACCGGGTCCTGGCGCTGGTCCGGCAGCTCCGGCGCGACGGCATCGACGCCTGGATCGACCGCTTCGATCCCTGGCCGGCCCAGGGGTGGCCGCGGTGTGAGCTACGAGGGTGTGCTGTGCGACGAGCTGGCCTACACCCGAGATCCGCCCGGCGCCGCTCGGTGGCGTGGCGCCGTCGGGCCAGGCGGCACCCCTCGGCGCGGTGGCGCCCCTGGTCGAGGCGGCTCCCCCACCGGCGGGCATGGGCCCGGCCCCGGCCCCTCGCGACGAGCTGGCCGAGCTGGTGGAGCAGCGGGACCGGGCCATGGCCACCGGCGGGGACACCACCGACATCGACGCTCGGATCCGCGCGCTCGAGGCGTCCCTGCGCAAGGGCTCCCTGCCGGAGATCGGCCACGTCCTGGGCCAGCGCTACACCCTGGTCGAGCGCATCGGCAGCGGCGGCTTCGGCACGGGGTGGCGGACCTGGCCGGGCATGTCCACCGGCCGGGAGCGGGACGTCGCCGTCAAGATCCTGCACGGCCAACCGGTCAACGAAGCCAGCCGCCGGCACCGCTTCAAGCGGGGGGCCGACATCATGGCCACCCTCGACCACCCCCACATCGTGCCGGTGCTCGACCCGGGCCGCGAAGACGACGCCTGGGCCTGGTTCGTGATGAAGCGCATCGACGGCCAGGATCTGCGGTGGGCGGTGTTGGATGGTCGGATCGGACCGCGGCAGGCCCGCTGGAGTGGGACCGGTACGCGTCGCCCGCGGAGTTCGGGCGGGCACTGGCGGGGCCGTTGGCGGAAGCGACGACGGGGTCGGAGGCCGCCCGCGGCACCATCCTCCACGCCGCGCGGCCCGACAGCGCCCCCCTGCCCCTGGCCTTCATCCCGGCCGGCGACTTCTGGATGGGCGGCCCCGACGGTGTGGGCGACAGCGACGAACACCTCCGGCACAGGGTGACCCTGACGCGGCCCTTCCTGCTGGGGTGTGACCCCGGTCACCCAGGCCCGGTGGCGGGCGGTCGTGGACGCCAACCGGACGAAGCTGGTCCCGGCGCCGTCCGGATTCGCGGGTCGCGACCACCCGGTGGAAGAGATCTCCTGGTGCGACTGTGTCCAATGGTGCAACCTGCTGTCGGCGCTGGAGGGGCGCACCTCCGGCCTACCGGCTGGTGGGCGAGGACGACGCGAAGCTGGTCGAGGGCGCCGACGGCTCCCGCCTGCCGACCGAGGCGCAGTGGGAGTACGCCTCCCGAGCGGGGACGGACACTTCGTTGAGCTTTGGCGACGACGCCGGGGCGCTGGCCGACCACGGCTGGTACTGGGACACCAGCGAACGCAAGACCCACCCGGTCGGGCAGAAGAATCCCAACCCCTGGGGCCTGCACGATGTCTACGGCTACGTGTGGGAGTGGTGCCAGGACTGGGACAGCGAGTACGCCGATGCCGAGGTCGTCGCCCCCGTGGGGCCACCCCGGGGCGACGACCGTAGGGCGTGGGCCCTGTCGAAGCTCCGCAGCTCATCGTGCGCGATGACAACAGCCACCGACGACTCGTCGACGCCTCCATGATCCCCCAGGATGACGGCGGCCATGCCGTCGATGTCACTCTGTACGAGCCAGACCACAAGGGACGCCTCCGGCGTCGTTCCCCTCGCCCAGCCACGCATCATCGTGCAGCCGAACCCGGATGCGCAGGTGCCCCCGGGCCAGCGTGCTCCGTACGATGACAATGGCGAGATCAGGTTCTCCGAGGACACCGTGGACATCACCCTGACGGGACCCGAACAGCTCACGCCCCCTTCCTTCCCGGAGCCGCCAGCCCGCACCGTCCCGATCGTTCAGGTCGCAGGATCATCACCCGCCGATGCGTTGCAGCGCGGCCGTGGCCAGCGCGCGGACGCCCGGGTCTCCGTCGCGGGCGGCTGCGGCTTGGAGCTGCTCGCGGGCGCGGGGATCGCCGATGCTGCCCAGGGCGGTGGCCGCCTGGCCCCGGACCTCGGCTGTGCCGTCGAGCAGCAGGCTCCGGCACAGCGCGTCGATGGCCCCCGCCGGAGGGGGTTGGCGCTGCCCGAGCCGGCGGGCGACCTCCTTTCGGACCTGCCAGTGCTCATCCTCGAGCAGAACCTGTACCAGGAGCTGGTCGGCGGCGCTCGACTGCAGCCCGTCGAGCCGGGCGACGCCGGCGAGCCGCTGGCTGAGGTCTGCATCCTGCAGTTCCAGGCGCGCGCGCTCGATGGGATCGGTCGGGGCGGCCGCGTCTGCGGCGATGGTGGTGTCGAGCGCCGTGTCCACCGTCAGCGTGTCCAGGTCGACGGTGACCCGGACGTCGTTGTCCAGGGTCTTGTCGACCCGCCAGTAGATCAGCCGCCGCCCGTCGATGATCGGTGGGGACGGCGCAGTGTCGCCACCGCCGGCCGTCACCGGATCGGTGTGCACGGTCCTGCCGGCGACGCCGGGTTCCTCCAGGAGCATGCTGCTCAGCAGGGCCAACGCCGTCGGATCATCGCCCACCAGGGAGGCGGCGCGTCGAAAGCCCTCTTGACCCTGCAGCAGCCTGCCGGTGGCGACCTCGCAGGCGGCGCCCGTGGCTTCGGGCACCGTGTCGACGCGCAGCAGCTCGATGCCGGGGATGGCGTCGGGGTGGACGGCCCGGGCCGGGCGGCCTTGCACGGAGCGCCGAGTCGTCAGGGTGGATCCACAGTCGGTGACCCGGGCGGCCCGGCAGGGACCGCCTAGCAGCATGGTCGCGATGAACAGGGCCTTCATCGGGCGTCCCCCGATCCGGCGTCGGCCTCGGCGATGGCGTCGGGGAGCGTGCGGTCCAGGCGACCGGTAGCGATGGGGTCGGGGCCGCCGAGCAGCTTGACATCGATGCCGTGGGGGGGGAGCTTCTCGATGCTGCCGAAGGTCTGGGCGGTCTGCTTCTGCTGGCTGTCCCAGGCGACGAAGACACGGCGGGCGGGCATGGTCGGGCTCCACGGGGCGCGCCCCGGAGTGTAGTCGAGAGGAGGGCGACGTCCCGGCCGCGGCAGCATCGACCCGCGCTCCGGGGCAGGCTCGGCAGGTCTCTCCCTCCCCCGACTGCCCGGACCACGGGCCCGACGGAACCGGCAAGCCCATGTCCGACGACGTGCATCTCGAACCCCCGCGACACGACGGCTGGCTGACCGTCCCCCCAACGCCAGCGCCTGGCAGCGACGGGCGCGCTGACCGGGCGGTTCGGGGCGCTGCTGGTCGGGGGGGCGCACGCGCTGCTGATGACGGACGGTCTGGGCTCGGGCGTGCTGCTGTGGGTCTGCACCGGGTCGCTACTGGGAGCGGTCGGTGGCCCGCTGCTGTCCTGGCTGCGCGACAAGCACCCGGCCGTGGCCCCGGTGCTCGCCGACGCACTGGTGACGGCTCTGACGGATTTTCCCCCATAAGCCCAGCCAGCCCGAGCCCGACACCCAAGGTAGAACGGTCAGTTTTGGACGACTCCCCCCGCGGGATGTAGAGACAACCGCGGGGGAGGCAGGCGTGGGAGCACGTCGAGGACCTCACGTTGTTCGGCTGCCCAGGTAGTGGGG
>RFKJ01000374.1 GCA_003694325.1 Deltaproteobacteria bacterium | reverse complement strand
GCCCTTCGACACCGCCCAGGTCCTGCGGGCGGCGGCCGTGGTGGGCGAGGGGTTCGAAGCCGAGCTGGTCGGCCACCTCCTGGACCGCGACACCATGTTCGTCCTCGGCGAGCTGCAGCGCGCCCTCGACCTCGGCGTGCCCATCGAGGATCTCGGCGAAGGGCGCTTCCACCTGCCCTCCGAGGTGGTGCAGCGGTTTCGGAGCGAGCTGCTGCCCTCGCTGGCCAGCGCCTGGAACCGACGCCTGGCGGCCCTGCTCGCCGACGCGGCCGGTGGCGGGGACGGCGGGGCCGACCGGGACTCGACCGAGGCGCCGGGCGACGGCGCCTCCCCGTCGGTCGTCGGCGCCGCCGAGGCCGACATCCACGCCCGGTCCGCCCACCACGCGGCCCAGGCCGGTGACATCGACGTGGCCGTCGAGCGCTACCTGGCCGCGGCCCGGCGGCTCGCCGAGCAGGGCGCGGCCGACCAGGCCATCGCCTACTCCACCGAGGCGCTGCGGATCCTCGACGAGATGCCGCGCACGCCGGAGCGTCGGCGGCAGGCGGCGTCGGCCCATGCCGTCATCGGCCAGCTCTTGTGGCAGGGGTCGGGCGATGGCGGGGTCTACCCCCTCGACCGGGCGCGGACCGAGCTGCAGCAGGCGCTGGACCTGCTCAGCGACGGCGATGACGTGGTGCTGCGGGCCGAGGTGCGCCGCCTCCTCGCCGCGGTCGCCTACGACCAGGGGGATCCCGCCAGCCTCGAGTTCGCCCTGGAGCAGCTCACCGAGGCCACCCGGGAGCTGTCGCGCATCGGCGAGTCGCGCAAGGCGGCGCGCCTGCTCAACGACCAGGCCGCCGTCTACGTGGCGATGGGCGATCCGGTCCGGGCCAGCCACCTGCTCGACCAGTCCCTGGAGACCTTCCAGAACCTTTCGGCGCGGGCGGCGCGGTCCGCCCAGCGAGAGGGCCGCAGCCTGACCGCCGAGGAACGGGACGATCGGCGCGAGGTGGCGGAGACGCTGCACCTGATGGCCAGCCTGCCGCTGGTCGTTCCGGCCCGCCCGGGCCGGAAGGAGGAGGCCCTGGCGCGGGCCCAGGCCCATGCCGCCGATGCCGAGGCCATCTACGAGCAGCTCGGCATGCAGCGGGAGCTGGCGCGGGTGTGGCAGACCCGGGGGCGCCTGGCGCGCCTGGCCGGCGACGCGGCGTCGGCTCGCGAATACCTCAACCGCGCCGCCCGGGTCCAGCTCGGCCTGGGGGACGCCGTCGGGCTGGCCGCCACGACCGAGGCGATGGCCGGCCTGCTCGGTGACCGCCACGACAACGCCCAGGCCTTGCGGATGCTGGTCGACAGCGTGCGATTGAACCACGGCAAGGGCTCGCCACGGGGGCTGGCCCTGAACCGTCGCACGCTCAAGGCGCTGGCCGCCGGGATGAGCGACGCGCAGCGCGCCGAGCTGGCACCGCTGGTCATCGCGGTCCGGCGCCAGCTCGAAGCCGCGGAGGCCCAGTTGGGGCGGGTGACGCTGCCGGGAGAGTGAGGCCGGGACCCGCGGGCGACCGATCGCACGACGCCGCGGGGGAACCGTACTACGCTACGGTGGTGGCCGCCGGTTCCCGCGGCCGCAGCGGGTCCTGTCATGAATCCAGCCGATGCGCGGGCCGTGTGGGTCCTGGGCACAGCCATGGGGAGCTGTGCCATCCACCTCGCTGCCGTGGTCCTGGTGCATGCCCTGCCCGGACTTCCCGGGAGCCTGCGCCGGCGGTTCACCCTCTTCTTCCTGGTGCCGGCGTGGTACTGCCTGGTCTCGGGTCCCAGCTTCGCCGGCCTGTTGGTGGACCACCCGCGGTGGATGGACCTGTCGCAGCTCGTCACCGGGTATGCGGGGGTGCTGCTGTTCCAGCTCACCCGGGCGCTGCTCGATCCCGAGCGGCGTCCGAAGGGCGGGGAGGCCCTGCTGTACCTGGGCGGGGTGCCGGCGACCTTCCTGTCGGTGTACCTGCTGACCTCCCCCAATCCCGCGGAGCTGATCGCAGCCTACGAGACCCGGGACATGGCGGGGCACCCGTTCCTGGCGACCCTGTGGGCGATCCATGGCAGCCAGCTCATCCTGTTCGTCCTGGCCAGCGCGGTGGTCGTCGTGCGGGCCAACCTCCAGGCGACCGACGAGCGCGCCCGCAGCCGCGCCCGCTGGGCGGCGGGTCCGATCGTCGCGCTCGGCCTGGCGACGTGGGTGTCGGTCATCCTTCCCCTGACCCCGATCGGGGGGATGGCCGGTGGACTGGGCCCACTGTTCACCACCCCCATGGCGCTGGCGGCCGTCGGGGCGGCGCAGCACGCGGCGCGAACCCAGCAGGAACTGCGGCGGGAGTGGGCCCACATGCGACGGTACCTGGCCCCCCAGGTCGTGGAGCGGATCGCCGCCGGGCGCCAGCGGCTGGAGCTGGGCGGGGAGCAGGTCGTAGGCACGGTGTTGATGGCCGACACCCGGGGGTTCACCCGCCTGTCGACGAAGCTGGTCCCCACCGAGCTGGTCGCCCTGCTCAACGAGCACCTCGGGACGCTGGCCCGGGAGGTGCTGGACCACGGCGGCATGCTGGACAAGTTCATCGGCGACGCCGCGCTGGCGGTGTTCGGGGTGCCCGACGGAGCCGACGATGCGGTCCGCGCGGTGCGCTGTGCCCAGGCCATGCTGGTCGCCGCCGAGCGGGCGAATGCCCGGCGGGTCGCCGCCGGGGGGATCCCCCTGCACATCGGCGTGGGCCTGGCCCGGGGCCCGCTGGTGCACGGCAACATCGGCGCGCCGGAGCGCATGGAGTACACGGTGATCGGTGACACGGTCAACGTGGCCAGTCGCGTGGAGGGGCTCACCAAGGAGCTGGGCGAGCCCCTGCTGGTCACCGAGTCGGTGGTCGAGGCCTGCGCCGGGGCCGTGGAATTCGAGTGGGTGGCCACCCGGGTGCTCCGTGGGCGCAGCGAACCGACCCGCCTGTACCGACCGGTGGGGCTCGGGGAGGAGGACACGGTCGCCGACCTCGGCCGGGTCACGGCCCCGGAGACGGTCGGGTGCCGGCAGGGGCAGGGCGGTCCGTGAGGAGCGGTGGATGGCGCCTCAGCCGTCGTCGTCCTCGTCGATGGGGATGAGGCTCTCGGCGCCCAGCACCGGCAGTCCGGCGGTGGAG
>RFKJ01000373.1 GCA_003694325.1 Deltaproteobacteria bacterium | reverse complement strand
GGGTGGAAGGCGATGAACCTGACCCACATCCGCTGCGCCCGCTGGAGGAGGTTCGCGGCCTCCACGAACTCTGGTGTGCCCGCATCCGGCACCATGTCCGCAAGGTCTTCGGTCACGGCCTCGAGGAACAACTCGATGCCCCGCGGTACCGAGGCAAGCGTCGCCAGGAACTCGGCCTTCAACTGAGCCGCAGGCCCCACCGCCTTCAGGACGTGGTTGACGGCATCATCGGGGCTCTGCTCCCGAAAGGCAGGCTCCGCCACCCAGGCCCGGAAGGCCTGGAGGTTCGCCTTGAGGCGCTCCGTCCCCTCTGCGGGGAATCTCGACGCGAGCCGATCGATGGCCCGCTCGAAGAAGAACGTCGGAGTCTGTACTTGCACCGGGATCATCGGCGACCTCGGCTCCGAGGTGAAGAAGGCCCTGCACCTCTACTATAAACCCGCCCTGTCGCTGGACACGAGCCCGAACACCGGGCAGCGGGAATACCGGCCACGTCCCAGCTACTTCGACTCCATCATCTCGGCTCTCCTCAGCACCCCCGGCCAGCGCGCATCGCAGGCTGCCCGCCGGGCGTCCTGGTCCCGCAGGCGGGCGATGTCCCGCACCGCCCGCCGGGTCAGCCCCCGGGGCAGGTCCTCCCGCGGGCGCTCCAGGACCGCCACGATCTCCGGCGCGAGGTGCAGGAGCGCCAGGAGCTGACCGACCGGGGTGCCGCTGATGCCCTCCGCGCGGCCGATGCTCGCGAGCGAGGGGTGGGTGCCGTCGTCCAGCCAACCCTGGTAGCGGCGGGCGCGGTCCAGCGCGTGGCGGAAGTCATCGTGACGCGGGGCGGGCTTCGCCACCGGGTCGTCCCGCCGGTACGCACCGCCCGAGGTCGGCGCGGAGGGAACGCAGGCCGCGGCGTAGCGGGCGCGCTGGACGGCGACTGGCGGCAGGCCGGCGATGCGGCGCAGCACCAGCTCGCTCGGCACCGGCCCCACCGTCGACCAGGGGCCAACGGGGGCCTCGTCCTTCCTTGGCCCGCAGGCCCGGCCCGCTGCGTCCTCGGCTGGCCCGCAGAGCGACGATCCGCCTGCACCCTCACCCTTCGCCTGGCCCGCAGCGCGACGACGACGGCGCGCGGCCGACAGCCGGGCCTCCTCTCCGCCGCATCCACACTGCAAGCGGTGACCTGCCCCCCGCCTCGGCTGTCGCGCTCGCAGCTCGCCCAGGCTGAGGGTGTCGGTGATGCCGTCGACTTCGACGGACAACGGTGTGCCATCGCCCACCCACTGCAAGCCCGGGAAGAAGGTCGTGAAGCACCCACGCAGGGCCTCCCCGTCGGGGCTCCGTCCTCGCTTGCGGGCGGGGATGCGCACCCCCGCGGCCTCCAGGATGTACCGGAACAGCGAGCTGCCGAAGGGGATCCACAGGTCCACCGCTTCGCTGGACGTCGTCCGACCAGGCCTCCACGGCCACCACGCCAGCGTCGACGGGTTCACGCGCCGTCGTCCGGCAAGTTCGCGCTGGCTCGGCCCCGAGGTCTCGACGGCGTGGATGATCGCCGACCAGCGGCGGGCAGCAGGTGTCTCCGGCATCGGGACCTCCTCATGCGGCGGAGGCCCCCGTCACCCGGCTGCTCACGGTCGGGTAGATGTCGCGGCCGTGTGGATACCCTTCCCCTCCCCCACGGCGCGCTCCCCGGCTCGCGCCGTCTGCATCATCGGCCGCCCCGTTCTTCCGGGCCGCCGCCATCGGCCACCGGGGGGCGCCGGGCACAGCCCGACAGCCGCCGGCGCAGCATCGGCCCCATGGCTCCGTAGAGGAGGCGGAGCAGCCAGCGGGGGGACCACTGCCCGGCCTTGATGGCCAGCCACGGCAGCAGGCCGGGGATCACCTCGGCCCGGCCGGCGTCGACGGCGGCGATGCCGGCCCGGGCCACCCGGTCGGGATCCAGCTCCAGGAAGGCGGGCACCTGCTGGCCCGTGGGGTTGCCGGCGACGGCCTCGAACTCGGTGGCCACCGGCCCGGGGCAGAGCTGGGTGACCACCACCCCGGTGCCCGCCAGCTCGGCCCGCAGGGCGTCGGTCAGGGCGGTGAGGTAGTGCTTGGTGCCGGCGTAGGCGGCGAACAGGGGCATCCAGGTCAGGCCGAAGCCGCTGCTGACGTTGAGCACGGCGCCGCGACCGGCGTCCCGCATGGCGGGGAGCAGCAGGCGGGTGAGGAGCGTGGGAGCGACGACGTTGACGTCGATCATGAAGGCGAGGCGGTCGGGGTCTGCGTCTTCGAACAGGCCGATGTCCCCCAGCCCGGCGTTGTTGATCAGGACATCGACCCGGTCGTGGTCGGCCAGCACGGCCTCGGCCAGGGCCCGGAGCGCCGTCCGGTCGCTGAGGTCACAGGGGCGGACGTCGACCTGCAGCGAGGGACGCCCGGCCTGCAGCTCGGCGGCCAGCGCCCGCAGGCGGTCCACCCGCCGGGCGACGAGGACCAGGACCCGGGCCCGGGGGGCGAGCTGGCGGGCGATGGCGGCGCCGATGCCCGAACTGGCGCCGGTGACGAGCACCACGCCATCATCGATGGGAGAAGCCATGGGCCGGGGCTATCGCGCCGCCGAGGCGACGGCCCCCGGACCGATCCGCCGGGCGTCATTCATCCCAGTCATCCCAGTCGTCGTCGAACCGGCGCTTGCCGCCCCGCCGGCTCTTCTTGCGGGCCTTGCCGGCCTTGCGCTCGTCCCAGCGCCGTCGCCGATCCTGGCGGTCGGCGGCCCACCCGTCGTCCCCCTCGCCCGGAGGCGGGCCGCTCCAGGTCGGGGGGGGGACGCGGGAATCGCCCCGGGAGCCGGGCGGGGAGGTCCGGGAG
>RFKJ01000372.1 GCA_003694325.1 Deltaproteobacteria bacterium | reverse complement strand
GTGCAGATCAGGTAGGTGACCCCGCCATCGCCCGCCTCCACCTCCACCTCCCAGGTGTCGCCCTGCCCCGGCAGCACCTCGGAGATCGAACTGCCGCGGACATCCCCCAGCATCTGCTCGGCGACCGAGTTGACCGCGACGATCGACCCGTGTTCGTCGAGGTCCAGCGTGCCGACGTCCAGGTCCGAGAGGATCCGGGCGCGCTCGGCCTCCAGTTCTTCCCCGCGCCGGGTCTCCCGGGCGATGATCCCCCGCATCGTCCGGGCGAGCTGCACCGAGAGCATCCCCACCAGTGCCATGGCGAAGACGTGCAGCACGACATCTTCCAACCGAAGCAGCCGGTGGGAGGTCGTCAGCCAGGGGAACAGGCCCTGCCGGCCGAAGAAGGCCACCGCGGCGAAGCCCACGATATCCAGGGCCAGCACCGAGGCGGTCCCCCACCACGGCAGCAGGAAGGGCGCCGCGATGATGTTGATGAAGTACAACACCACCAGGGGGCTGTCGACGCCCGAGGTGAGCGTCACCAGGGCGGTCACCAGCACGGCGTCGAACACGAGCTGGAACCAGCCGAACCGCTCCAGGTCCCGCTCCCGCCGCATGGCCGCCGCCGACGCACCCCACACCAGCAGCGCCACCCCGACGATGTAGAAGGCCGTCCTGGGCGCGTAGGTGCCCTCGGGGTTCTGGATGGCCACGAAGGCGCTGACCACGAGGACCAGGAAGGTCACCGAGATCTTGCCGGCGAGGTACACGCCGACCGGGTGCCGCTCGATGGCGTAGCCCCGCCCCTTCTCCCAGTCGCCGGACCCCCGGGCCGGGTTCGGTTCAGGCATGGGCCTCGTCCCGGGCGTCAGGCCCCGATGTTGCTCGCCATCGAGAAGATGGGCATGTACATCGAGATGACCAGGCCGCCGATGATGATGCCCATGATCACCATGATCATCGGCTCCATGATGCTGGTCAGCGCTTCGACCGCCTGGTCGACCTCGTCCTCGTAGAAGTCGGCGATCTTGCCGAGCATGACGTCGAGCGCACCGGTCGCCTCACCCACCCCGATCATCTGGCAGACCATCTCGGGGAAGACCCCGGTCTCGGAGAGCGGCTCGGCGATGGTCCGCCCCTCGGAGATGCTGTCCCGCACGCTGCCGATGGCGTTCTCGATGATCTTGTTGCCCGCGGTGCGGCCGCAGATGTCCAGCGCCTCGAGGATCGGCACGCCCGAAGCGATCATGGTGCCCAGGGTCCGGGTGAACCGCGCCACCGCGGTCTTTCTGAGGAGGTCGCCGAACACGGGCAGCTTCAGGAAGATCCCGTCGATGATGACCTTGCCCCGCTCGGTCTTGTAGGTCTGGCGGAAGGCGACGATGACCAGGATGATGCCGGCGATGACGAACAGGATGTTGGCCTTCAGCCAGCGCGACAGCCCCATGACGAACAGCGTCGGCCCCGGCAGGGCTGCGCCCATCTCGGAGAACATCTCCTCGAAGGTGGGCACGACCTTGAGCAGCAGCAGCGCGGTGACCAGGCTGGCGACCACCGACACGCCGAGCGGGTAGGCCATGGCCCCCTTGATCTGCCGGCGCAGCTTGTCGTTCTTCTCGAGGTAGGCGGCGAGGCGGGACAGGATGGTGTCGAGGATGCCGCCCACCTCGCCGGCGGCGACCATGTTGCGGTACAGGTCGTCGAAGGTGCCGGGGAACTTCTTGAGGGCATCGGCGAAGGTGCTGCCCGACTCGACCTGCTCCTTGATGACCGAGAGCTCTTCTCGGAACGTCGGGTTCGGCGCCTGCTTGCTCTGGATGTCGAGGCACTGGACCAACGGCAGCCCACTGTCGATCATCGTCGCGAACTGCCGAGTGAAGATGACCAGGTCCTTGGTGGTTACCTTGGGCTTGAGGAAATTCGGCGTCTTGATGTTGATCTGGATGTCGCCTAGCCCCCCCTTCGGCCGCACCGAGCTGGGCTGGATCTGCATCGCACGGAGCCGCTGCCGGGCGGCTTCCTGGTCGGGCGCCTCGATCTCGCCCTTGCGTGCCTCGCCGCTTGCGGTGCGGCCTTCGTACGCGAACATCGCCATGCGCGGACTCCGCCTGCTTCAGGTGGGGGGAGACTACCCGGAGACCGGCGGCCGCGGCAAGTCCCGGGGTGTCGAAGTCGGGTCTCCGGTCGGGAGTCGGGGCCGCCCTCAGTCGGCCGCGGTCGCCCGGACCACCTCCTCCATGGAGGTCATGCCCTCGGCGAGCTTGGCCAGCGCGCTCATCCGCAGGGTCTTCATGCCCCCTCGGATCGCCTCCCGCTTCAGCTCGAGGGTGGAGGCGCCGTTGAGGACGAATTCCCGCAGCTCCTCGGTCATGACCATGATCTCGTAGACCGCGATCCGTCCCTTGAACCCGGTGTTGCTGCAGCTCCGACACCCCGGCGCCTGGTAGACCTGGAAGCCGCGCACCTCCTCGGGGGGCACGCCGAGGTCGATGAGGGCCTGCTGGGGGACATCGCGCGGCTCCTTGCAGTCCACGCACAGCTTGCGCACGAGCCGCTGGGCGCCGATCAGGTTGACCGAGCTGGCCACCAGGAAGGGCTCGATGCCCATGTTCAGCAGCCGGCTGACCGAGCTGGGCGCGTCGTTGGTGTGGAGCGTGCTGAGCACGAGGTGACCGGTCAGCGCCGCCTTGACCGCGATCTCGGCCGTCTCGAAGTCGCGGATCTCGCCGACCATGATGACGTCGGGGTCCTGCCGCAGGAAGGACCGGAGCGCGCTGGCGAAGTTCAGCCCGATGCTCTCCTGCATCTGGACCTGGTTGATGCCGAACAGGTTGAACTCGACCGGGTCCTCGGCGGTGCAGATGTTGGTCGTCGACTTGTTCAGCTCCGACAGGGTCGAGTACAGCGTCGTCGTCTTCCCCGATCCGGTCGGGCCGGTGATGAGGATCATCCCGTAGGGCTTGTAGATCTCCTGCTTGAAATCGGCCAGGACCTTCTCCTCGAAGCCCAGCTTGGTCATGTCGAGCTGCAGGTTGCTCTTGTCGAGGAGGCGGAGGACCACCTTCTCGCCCCACAACACCGGCAGCACGCTGACCCGGAAGTCCATTTCCCGCCCGCGGCCCAGCTTCATCTTGATGCGGCCGTCCTGGGGCAGGCGGCGCTCGGCGATGTCCAGCGAGCTCATGATCTTGAGGCGGCTGACGATGGCGGCGCGAAGCTTGTTGGGGGGCTTCATCACCTCGTAGAGCACCCCATCGATCCGGTACCGGATCCGCATCGACTTCTCGTAGGGCTCGACGTGGATGTCGGAGGCGTTCTTGCGGATGGCGTCCAGCAGGATGAGGTTGACCAGCTTGACGACCGGCGCCTCCCCGGCGCTCTTCTCGAGGTTGACGACGTCGATGTCCTCTTCGACGTCCTCCTCGAACTCCAGCTCGTCCTCCAGCCCATCCTCGAAGTCGAGCATCACCTCGTCGAAGCTGACGTTCGAGGTGTAGTACTTCTCGATCGCATCGGCGATGGCCTGCTCGCTGGCGACCACGACCTCGACGTTCATCTTGGTGACGAACTTCACGTCGTCGATGGCGTAGATGTTCGACGGGTCGGCCATCGCGATGATCAGGGTGTTGCCCGTGCGATTGATCGGCACGACCTGGTGCCGGGTGACCACCTCCTTGGGGATCTGCTTGAGCACCTCCGGCTCGATCTCGAAGTCGGCGAGGTTGATGCTCGGCACGCCGTACTGCTTGCTGAGGAAGGCGGTCAGCTCGCTCTCCTCGATGTAGCCGAGGCGGGTCAGCTCGTGGGCGAGTCGCGAGCCGCTGGCGCGTTGGGCCTCCAGGGCGCGCTTGAGCTGCACCGAGCTGATCACCTTCTCCTTGACCAGCAGCTCGCCCAGTCGCGCCTGCCCACGGTCGTTGCCTGATGCCATCGTTCCTCCGAGCGGATCCGGGAGTCGCGAGCCGACTGCGGTCCGCGCGGCTCCCACGGACCCGGCATCCTACAGCATGCGATCCCCATCGGCCGACGGGTCGGCGCCGATGAGCGTCGCCACCCAGGCATCGGCGTCGGCGGTGGGTTCGACCGCGGCGACCGACCGGGCCTCCGCGGCGTGGTCTCGGCCCCGCCACTTGGCGTGGGTGGCCTCCACCGTGTCCCGCCACGGCCAGCCCGGGCTGCCCTCGACGAGGTCCCGGTGCTCCGGCCAGGTCCCGCCCCGGGTGGTGTGCACCCGCACGTCCGCCCCCAGCCGGAGCTGGAAGGCGTCGAGGCGGGCGTCGGCGAGATCCCCGCTCTGGTAGCGCAGGGCCGCCAGCAGCCGGTCGGGGCGGGCCGAGATGGCCCGCCACAGCGGACCCCCCCCCCGGGGCAGACCCAGGGGCCCGCTGCGCGCGTGGGACCGGATGATCCGCTCGGCCCGGCGCAGCGAGGCAGCGTCGACCCCGGCGAACAGCGGACCGAGCACGTCGACGAGGTGCGAGGCGAGGTCGAGGGTTCGCGACCAGGAGTGGCGCACCTCCACCCGGGCGGCGACCGCCTCCCGGGCGTCCCGGTGCCGGGCCAGGGCTTCGCGGGTGAACCGGCCGGGCGACAGGTCGTGCTCCACCACCAGCAGCCCGATCATCGCCCGCAGGTCGTGGACCATCCCGGCCGGAGCCGACCGGCACGATGCGGCAAGGCGGTGCACCTCCCACCAGGCCGGTGCGCTCACCTCGACCTCGATGCGCTCGACCTGGTCGGGACGCAGGCGCTTGTCGGCCGCCTTGACGTGCCGGCGGAGGATCTCGCGGACCGCCTGCACCGGCGCCTGGACGTGCCGGGCACCCGGGTGGAGGCGAACGGAGAGCCCGTGGACGAGCCAGGCCCGTCCCAGGCCGGTGAACGCCGCGCGGAGGGGGACCGGCGTCAGGGCGTCCACCACGCCACCGTGGGCGTCGAAGGCATCGAGCGATCCGCGGACACCGGCGGCGGCCTCCTCGACCGCCGCCAGCCCGGCGACCGCTCCCCGGGCCGTGGCGATCCCCCCGAGCCCCGCCTTCAGGTCGGCGACGGTGGCCCGGGCCGGGGCCACCGCCGCCAGCGCGATGGCGTGGGCCAGCTCGTCGTCGTCCAGGCCCGCCAGCAGCCCGGCCACCACCGCCGCCCCCACCGCCGACACCAAGGGCCGGGCCAGCTCCTGGTCGGGTCCCAGGGCCAGGGCGGCCCCGAGCCGGGCGGCGATCTCCTGGCCGGCCGCGACGGCGACGAGCAGCTCCTCCACCCGGCGCCCCCGGGCCCAGGCCCAGCC
>RFKJ01000034.1 GCA_003694325.1 Deltaproteobacteria bacterium | reverse complement strand
GTCCATCACCGCGCCGGCCTGCCGGTTCGCTGGGCTCCGGGCTGGCACCGCTACCACCTGCGCGGCGTGCCGCACTACAGCCCCCGCTACTGGGCGGCCGGGATCTTCATCTACAGCCCGCCCCCCCGTGCCCACCGGGTGGTGGTCGTCGACGGCGCCGGCCGCCGGGTGAAGAATGCGCCGGCGCCGAGCCGGGCGGTCGATCGCAACAACAGCTTCAGCGTCGGCCTGCGGGGGGGCAGCTACATCTCGGGCTACGACGACGGCGCCAGCTACGGCGACCTGGGTCTGGGGCTGTCGCTGTCCTACCGCCCGGTGGAGGCCATCGGCCTCGACCTGACCTGGATGCACCACAGCGACTCGTGGGACGAGACCGCCGAGCGCACCCAGGACCCGATCTCCGCGTCGGTGGAGCTGTTCGCCTTCCCGTGGACCCGCGTCAGCCCCTACGCCTTCGTCGGCCTGACCTCGACCCCCCGGGCCGCCGATGACACCTACTTCCACGGCACGGAGGAGGTCCACTACCAGGCCAACGACGCCCTGTTCGGTCCCCACGCCGGCCTGGGCATCGAGTTCGCGGTCGGTCAGTCGGCGTCGCTGTCCTTCGACGGCCGCTACATCGGCTACGTCGATGTCCACGACGGCGACACCGCCCTTCCGGGGGCCCTGCAGGGGCAGATGGGCCTGAACTTCTACTTCTGATCGGTCACGAGGCGCTTGTAGAGCATCGCCAGCCCCGAGCCGGCCGCGAAGGTCTGCACGCGCTGGCGGTCGCCGGGAAAGCGGAACCGGCGGTGGTCCTCGACGCCGCCGGGGCCCGCCAGCGCGATGTGGACGGTGCCGACCGGCTTGTCGGGGGTGCCGCCGCCGGGTCCGGCGATGCCGGTGATCCCGATGCCCCAGGTGGCGCCCGCCCGCTCGCGGATCCCCCGGGCGAGCTGCCGAGCCACCGGCTCGCTGACCGCGCCGTATCGATCGAGGGTCTCCGGCAGGACGCCGCAGGTGCGGACCTTGGCGGCATTGCTGTAGACCACCGCCCCTTCCAGCAGCCAGGCGCTGGCCCCGGGCACGCTGGCCACCCAGGCGGCCAGCCGCCCGGCGGTGCAGCTCTCGGCCAGGGAGAGGGTCTGGCCCCGTTCGCCGAGGAGGTGGCCGGTGACCTCGGCGAGATCCCCGCAGTCCACCCCGAAGGCACGCCAGCCGATGCGCTGGCGGGCGGCTTCCACCGTCGCCCGGCGTTCGGCCTCCGGCACCCCGGGGGCGAAGCGCAGCTTGACCTGGACCTCGGGCGCGTGGGCCCGGAAGCCGATCTCCAGCCCCGGGCGTTCCACCGCCCGTACCAGCTCCTCCAGGGTCGACTCCGGCACGCCGAGGACCCGGATCGTGTGGAGGTGCGGCGGGTCGAGGTCCGCGCGGCGGCGCAGGTCCGGCTCGACGTGGGCCTCGAACATGGGCTTCATCTCCGACGGCACCCCGGGGAGGAAGTACAGCCGCGCGCCGGACGGCGCGTCGATGGCGAAGCCGGGGGCGGTGCCCCACCGGTTCTCCAGGGGGGTGCAGCCGTCGGGGAGGCAGGCCTGCTTGCGGTTGGAGTCGGCCATGGGCCGGCCCATGGCCGCGAACCGCGCCTCGATCCACTGCAGTGCCTCCGGTTGCAGCCGGCAGCGGCGGCCGAAGGCCCGGCCGACCGCCTCCGCCGTCAGGTCGTCCCGGGTCGGGCCCAGGCCGCCGGTGGCGACGACGATGGGGGCGAGGTCGGCGGCCTGGGCGACGATCTCGACGAGATCGTCGACCCGATCCGGGGCGGTGATGATCCGGCGCACGTCGATGCCCAGTCCCCACAGCCGTCCGGCCAGCCAGGAGCTGTTGGTATCGGTGGTGAGCCCGGTGGTCAGCTCGTTTCCCTGGGCCAGCAACACGGCTTCGACAGGCATCGTCCCTCCGACGACGCTGCTGTACCTCGGTGGGGGGCGGGCGCCAGGATAGGGCCGGGCCGATGCCCCGCTACCTGGCCCTCGACGTCGGAACCCGCACCATCGGCGTGGCCTGCGCCGACATCGGCCTGTCCCTGGCCAGCCCGCTGCTGACCCTGTCGCGGAAGGGGGTGAACCAGGACTGCGCCCGCCTGGCGACCATCTGCCGCGAACAGGACGTCGTCGAGGTCGTCGTCGGGCTGCCCTATGAACTGGATGGGGGCGAGGGGCGCAGCGCCCGCCTCGCCCGGCAGGTCGGGGAGCGGCTCGCCGCAGTGACCGGCCTGCCGGTCCACTACCAGGACGAGCGCTACTCGACGGTGGAGGCCGCTCGTCGGCTCCGGGCCGCGGGGTACAGCGCCCGCGACCAGCGCAGCCGCATCGACCAGGCCGCGGCGGCGGTCATCCTCGAGGACTGGCTGGCCGGGCGCTCCTGACGGGGCGCCGGCGGGCGTCCTACTTCACCTCGAAGACGTAGGCGGTGCGCAGCTCCTTGGGGAGCTTGTCCAGCGCCCCGTAGGACTGGTTGGTCAGGGCATCCTGGGTGTGGAAGGCGTAGGCCCCGGCCGGCAGCTTCTCCCGCAGGGTGATCAGGTAGTCGTCCTTGCTGGGGAGGCTGGTGAGGTCGTAGGGGATCGGGTTGCCGGTGGCGGTCCACAGGTTGACGGCGGTCGGGGTCTCGCCGAGTACCCCGGGCAACTCGGTCTGCTGGACGAACTCCAGCTTGTGGAGCTGCAGCTTGAGCTGGGCGAGGCGCTCGGGCCGCAGGGTGCTGCTGAACACGAAGCGCAGCGGTTCGTCCTGCGGGATCAAGGCGTCGCCGATGTCGGGAAGGCCGGTGATGGCTCGGACCTCGGTCCCCTTGGTGACCGCCTCGACGGCGACCAGCTTCTTGTAGTCCGAGCGACCGACGGCGTAGAAGCCGACCTCTCCAGGGTCGGGGTAGAGGGAGATCGTCACCGGGGCCGGCTCCTCGCCCTCCTCGGCCGGCGGGGCGTAGGCGGCCACGTTGCGGATGTAGCCCTCCTTGCCCGCCATGATCCGGGTGGGCGCCTCCGGTGCCGGGACATGGAACACGCCCTGGCCGTCGGTGGTGGCCTGCTCGACCTGGCCCTCGACGGTGACCGTGGCGTTGGGAATGGGCTTGCCCCAGATGTCCTGGACCTTGCCGGTCAGCTCCGGTGGCTTGCCGCAGGCGAGGGCGAGGGGGAGCGCGAGCAGCAGGCTGCCGAGGAGACGGGACGACGAGGAGCTGGACATGGTGCACTCGTGGTGGAGCGGCGGGCGTTGCGGGACGGGGTCGCCAGGCGGAGTGTTGGCGACGACCTGGCGGATGCTCCCCAGGGGGGAGGGACGGCTTGCCTAACGTACCGCATGGCCGGGGGACGATGGGGAGATCAGCGACGTCGAAGCGCGTCGCGGACCGCGCCGAGGTCGACCGATCCGGCACGTGCGAGCTGTTCGACCACCCGACGCCCGGCCCGGGCCAGCCGCAGCATCGCGTCGACCCGGGTCGCCAGGAAGCGCCCCTCCAGCATCTGGTCGGGGCTGGAGCTGCGGGCTTCGTCGTCGAGGAGCCGGCGCGCGGCCTCCAGGCGCTCGATGGCGTCGGTGATCAGCCGCAGCTCCCGCTCGCGGAACACCCGGGTGACCATGGCGACCACGTCGGTCTCGGCCTCCCAGAGCCGGCGTCGCTCGGACGGCGCCCACGCGCGGCGGATCACCCCCCACTTGAGGAGGTCCTGGATGGTCATGCTCACGCTGCCCGAGGACAACCCGGTGCGTTCGGCGATCTCGGCGGCGGACAGGGGGGTGCGCGACAGGTAGAGCACCGCCCAGACCCGCCCCATGGACGGCTTGAAGTTCCAGAACTCCATCAGCTCGCCGATGGTGTCAGCCACCATCAGCGTGGCCTGGCGGGCGGCGTCCCGGGCCCGGCGCACGTCGTCGGTGGTCGCGGCGGTGCCGCGTTCCGTGCCGCGAGGCTCGGGGATGGACTGGGGGGCCGGGTCTGCCACTGCCGCGCATCCTGTCGGCCCGGCGCCCCGCGCCCGGGATTGGGTGCGGATCCTGCGGGTCGATCCGGAGGATGCAGGTTAACCGGATCCTTCACTCTACTCAAACGCTTCAGTATCCACTGAAGCTGGTGAAGCGCCGGAGGCCCGATGCAGATGGAAGCACTGCGCCCCAACCCCACTGGCCTGCATGCGGGCGCGCCGCTCAGCGTGCTCCCCGACCTCGGCGCCATCGGGGCCCTGGTCCAGCAGGAGGTCGCCGCCTGCGAGGTGGAGCTGTCCGCGCTGCTCGGGTCCAACGTCGACGCCGTGCCCGAGATCGGCCGATACCTGCTGTCGGCGGGGGGCAAGCGGCTCCGGCCGCTGCTCACCGCGCTGGGGGCGCGGGCGGTGGGTCACGACGGCGACATCAGCCGCCTGATGTGCGTCGGCGAGCTGCTGCACCTGGGCTCGCTGCTGCACGACGACGTGGTGGACGACGGCCAGGAACGGCGCGGCAAGCCGGCTGCCCAGCGGGTCTTCGGCAACCCGGCGGTGATCCTGACCGGCGACTTCTGCCTCGCCCGGGCGGTGCTGCTGGCGGCCGAGGAGGGTGGGTTCCGCGCGGTGAGCGAGCTGGGCCGGACGGTCACCGCCATGGCCGAGGGCGAGGTGCTGCAGCTCGTCAACGCCGGCAACCTCGCCCTCTCCCTGGACGCCTACCTCGACGTGGTCGACAAGAAGAGCGCCACGCTCATCGCCTGGTGCGCCGCGGCCGGGGCCTGGGCCCGGGGGGACGACGCGGCGGCCGAGGCCCTGCAGACCTTCGGCCGACAGGTCGGCGTGGCCTTCCAGGTCACCGATGACGTGCTCGACTACGTCGGGGAGAAGCGGCTCACCGGGAAGCGGCGCGGGCAGGACCTCGCCGAGGGCAAGATGACCCTGCCGCTGGTCATCGCCATGGAGCGGGTGCCCGACCTGCGGGAGCGCCTGCGCAAGGGGCGTCCGTCGCCCGAGCGGATCCCGGCGATCATCGCCGAGGTGCGGGCCAGCGGAGCGTGTGACGCCGCCCTGGCCTTCGCCCGGCAACGGGTGGCCGAGGGCATCGCGGCGCTGGACGGGCTGCGGCCGGGGCCGTATCGCGACGGGTTGCTGGCGCTCGCCCATCACCTCGTCGAGCGGGTGCGGTGATGTCCGGCGCTCCGCCCCTGCCGCCCCCTGTCGCCGGCGCCCCGGATCGCGCCCCCCAGGTGCGGGCGATGTTCGACCGCATCGCGCCCCGGTACGACCTCGCCAACCGGGTGCTGTCGCTGGGGCTGGACCGGTGGTGGCGCCGGCAGGCCCTGGCGGCGCTCAAGGAGTGTGCGCGGGGGGATGTCCTCGACCTGTGTGCCGGCACCCTGGACTTCACGGCGGCCCTCGTCGCCGGGGGGGCGCGCAGCGTGCATGCCGTGGACTTCTCCCAGGAGATGCTCGACGCCGGTCGCGCCAAGCTGCCCCCGGGGGCCGAGGTCACGATCACCGCGGCCGATGCGCGCGCGCTGCCGCTGCTGGACCAGAGCGTCGACGGCGTCGTCTGCGGCTTCGGCCTCCGCAACGTGCCCGAACTGCACCGCGCCGTGGCCGAGTGCGCCCGGGTGCTGCGCCCGGGGGGGCGCCTCGTGGTGCTGGACTTCTTCCAGCCCGATGGGGCCGTCGGACGACTGCTCCAGGGTACCTACAACCGCCTGGTCGTCCCCACCGTCGGGGGCCTGGTGACCGGGTTCCGCGACGCCTACGCCTACCTGACGGACTCCATCGACGCCTTCGCCACCCGGGCCGAGTTCGAGGAGATGCTGACCCGCTTCGGCTTCGTCGCCCGCGGGCGGGACATGTTTCCGCCGGTGGCCAGCCTGGTGGTGGGGATCCGCCAGGAGGCGACCATCGTCCAGGTGCAGGCCCCGGAGGATGAGCCGTGAAGCGGGTCGTGGTCGCCGTCAGCGGGGCATCGGGGGCTCCCTATGCCCGCCGCCTGCTCGACTTCTGTGCCGGCCCGGGGCGGGGGGCGGTCCAGCCCCACCTGCTGTTCACCCGGATCGGCCGGATGTGCTGGGCCGACGAGGTGGGGACCGACCCGGCCGCCTACGGCTTTCCGGTCACCAGCAACCAGGATCTCGCGGCGGCCTTCGCCAGTGGCTCGGCGCGGTTCGACGGCATGGTGATCATCCCATGCTCGGCCGGCCAGCTCGGGCGCATCGCCCACGGAATCAGCGCCGACCTGGTGGGGCGGGCGGCGGACGTGATGCTGAAGGAGCGTCGGCCCCTGGTGCTGGTGCTGCGAGAGAGCCCCTACTCGCTGGTACACGTGCGCAACATGGCCGCCGTCATCGAGGCCGGGGCGACGGTACTGCCGGCCTCACCCTCCTTCTACAGCCGCCCGGCCGATCTCGATTCCCTGCTCGACACCGTGGTGTCTCGCGTCCTCGATCACCTCGGCGTGGACAACGACCTCGTCGAACGCTGGACGGGGCGGCCCGGCGCCGTCTCCCCCCGGGGGCGCGCCCCCACCGAACCCGACCCGGATGGCCCCTGATGCTTGCCGCCGTCGATCCCCGCAGCCCCCACCCCCGCCCGCTGTCGGAGCCGGTCCGCGCCGTCATCGAGCGCGCCGGCCTCGGCGACGTGTTGGCCCGCGTCGAGGCCGGCGTGCGGCTCGACGCCGCCGATGGTCGCCGGCTGTTCGCCGCGCCCCTGGCGGCGGTCGGGCTGCTGGCCAACCGCGTGCGGGAGCGCATGCACGGCGACGCCTGCTTCTACAACCGCAACCTGCACATCAACGCGACCAACGTCTGCGAGGCGAGCTGCGTGTTCTGCAGCTTCGCCCGCCTCAAGACCGGCGATCCCCAGGCCTGGACCCTGTCCCACCAGCAGGCCGTCGGGCGGCTGCGGGCGCTGTCGGACGTCATGGTGACCGAGGTCCACATCGTCAACGGGCTCAACCCGGACCTGCCCTTCGACTACTACACCACGCTGATGCGCGCGCTGCGCGACGAGCGGCCCGATATCCACATCAAGGGCTTCACCGCCGTCGAGATCCACTACTACGCCGAGAAGTACGGCCTGAGCTACGACGAGGTGCTCGACGCCTTCATCGACGCCGGGCTCGGCAGCCTGCCGGGGGGTGGGGCCGAGATCTTTGCACCGCGGGCCCGCCGGAAGCTCTGCGACGACAAGGTGGATGCCGAGGGCTGGCTGGAGGTCCACCGCGTGGCCCACCGCAAGGGGCTCCGCACCAACTGCACCATGCTGTTCGGCAGCATCGAGACCATCGACGAGCGCATCGACCACCTGCTGCGATTGCGGGCGCTGCAGGACGAGAGCCTCGCGGCCCGGCAGGCTCGGCCCGACGCCGGACTGGGGGCGATGCAGACCTTCATCCCCCTGCGGTTCCACAACGAGAACAACGGGCTGCAGCGGTTGCGGGCGCCCACCCACCTCGACAGCCTGCGGACCATCGCGGTCAGCCGCCTGCTGCTCGACAACGTCCCGCACATCAAGGCCTACTGGCCGATGCTGGGCGAGGACGTCGCCCAGCTCGCCCTGGCCATGGGCGCCGACGATCTCGACGGCACCGTGCGGGAGGAGCACATCTACCACATGGCCGGGGCCAGCACCCCGCAGGGCCTGGCCCGCAGCGAGCTGCTGCGGCTCATCGAGGACGCCGGCCGTCGGCCGATCGAGCGGGACACGCTGTACCGGGTGGTGTCCGGCGCCGACTGGCGCCTGGACGTCCCGGCACCCGACGCGACCCTCCGGATCGGGGCGGTGGCCTACCGCAACGCCTGGCCGCTGACCCGGTTCCTGGCCGATGATCCCGGGGTCCACCTGCAGGAGGGGCATCCCTCCGAAGTCGCGCGGTGGCTCGCCGACGGCGAGGTGGACCTCGCGCTGCTGCCGGTGGGGGCGCTGCTCACCGACCCCGGGCTCCGCATCGTGCCCGACCTGGCCATCGGCTGTGATGGCCCGGTCGAGAGCGTGCTGCTGGTCGCCGAGCAGCCGCCCGAGCGGTGGCGCCGGGTGCTGCTCGACGGGGTGAGCCGGACCAGCGTCCTGCTGGCCCGGCTCCTGCTGACCCGGGGGCCCCTCGCCGACCGGGTGCGGGACGACCTCGAGATCGTCGACGCCGCGCCCGGGTCGGCGCTGGACGGCGCGGCGGGGGACGTGGCCGCGGTCGTCATCGGCGACGTCGCGCGGGCGCTGCCTGCCCGGCTCGGCCACCGGATCGACCTCGGCGCGGTGTGGAAGGAGTGGACCGGCCTGCCCTTCGTGTTCGCCGTGTGGGCCGGGCGGGCGGACCTGCACCCGGCCCTGGTCGAGAAGGTCCGGCAGGCCGGGTTGCGGGGGGTCGCTGCGTTGCAGGGGGCCGGAGAGCTGGGGGCCGGTGACGGGGCGCCGCCCCTGCTCCCCGACGACCTGCGCTACCTGCGGGAGGCGATCCGCTACCCCCTCGACGATGCGGCCATGATGGGACTGCGGCGGTTCGCAGCCCTGGCTGCACGGGAGGGTCTCGTCCCCCACGACATCGTGGCCCTGTACCCGCCCGCCGCCGACCTGCCGCGCGCCCACCAGGCGGAGGTGGCGTCGCTGCTCCGGCGCGCCTCCCGCGGCGAGCGGCTGGACGAGGAGGCGCTCTCGCTGCTGGAGGAACACGCCCCGCTGCCCGAGCTGGTCGCAGCGGCCGCCCGGCGCGGCTCCTCGGACCCGGTGACCTACCGGGTCGCCGGCGAAGGCGGGGAGCCCGGCAGCGCGCCGGTCGAGGTTCCCCGTCGGGACGGGGAGAGCGCGGCGGCCTGGTTGCGGCGGGTCTGCCTGGCGACCCTCGGCGGCGCAGCGGGGGGCGCGGTGACCGTCGACCTGCAGGACGCCGGCCTGGCGGCGGCGGCGGTGGCCCTGTTGTGCGGCGCCGACGCCCTGGCGCCCCTCGACCCCGACACCCTGCAGGTGGAGGGCTGCGACACGTGGGAGGAGGCGCTGGTCGAGATCGAGCGGGCCATCGAGGACGCCGGTCGGGTGCCGCTGCGGGTGGATGCCGGCGGGGCCACGCCCCGCGCTGCGCTGAGCGGGGCCAGGAAGTATCGTCCACTTCGCGGACTGCCGGCCGCCCGGCGACCGTCCTCCTGACCGCCTGCCCGGCGAGGGAAACCCCGATGCGTCGATTCCGAGCCGACTGGGTCTGGC
>RFKJ01000371.1 GCA_003694325.1 Deltaproteobacteria bacterium | reverse complement strand
TCGGCCCGGGCCAGGCGTGTGGCGGAGGGCTCCGGGGGGGCGGAGGTGCCGCCTGCGCCGGCCTGCTCGTCTCCGGCCCCGCCCCGGGTCTCGGCCGGACCCGCGGAGCCGGCAGCGGCACCCTCGGCCAGGCCACCCTCGTCCGCGGCGCCCTCGGCGGCGGGGGTGTCCGACGTCGCGGCGTCGGACCGGGCCGACGCCAACGGCGACGAGCGGGAGGGCAACTTGATGTCGAGCTGGGCGGCCACGTCGTCGGGCTCGCCCTCGTCGCGGCTGCCCTGGATGACGACCACCACGATCACCGCCGCGGCCGCCAGGGCCATGGCCTCCACCGGCACCCGCTGCAGGGTGCGCTGGAGGATCGAGAACAGGCCGCCGGGGGCCGGCTCGTGTTCCACCGCCGCCATCACCCGGGCATGGAACCCCTCGGGGGCGCGCGTCGGCCCGGCGTTGCGCACCAGCTCCACCGCCCGCCGCATGTCGTCGAATTCCCGGCGCAGGGCCGGGTCCTGGGCGAGCGCGGCCTCGACCTCGGCGGCCTCGCCGTCGGGCAGCGTTCCGTCGAGGTAGGCGCTCAGTCGGTTGCGGGCGAAGAATGGGTCCATCGCTATTCGAAGATGTCCTCGGGGCGGGCGATCCGGGACAGCGTGCGCGCCAGCTCGGCGCGGGCACGGTGCAACCGGCTCTTCACTGTACCTTTGGGAAGCTCCAGGATCTCCGCAATCTCCTCGTAGGGCAGGTCTTCCACGTCGCGCAGCACCAGGATGCTCCGATGCGATTCGTCCAGCCGGTCCAGTGCTTCCTGGAGGATCCTGCCGGCTTCAGACACGTGGACCGAGCGGTCGGTTCCCGGTCCGTCGTGCGGCAGCTCGCGCGCCGGCAGATCGTCGTCGGGGCGGGTGCCCTCCAGCGGTTCGTGGCGCTCCACCTGGCGGCGCTTGCGGTAGAGCCGCCGGTTCTTGCAGTGGTTGACGGTGACCCGGAAGATCCAGGTGCTGAGGCGCGACTCGCCGCGAAACCGGTCGAGGGACCGGTACAGGGCGATGAACACGTCCTGGGCGACCTCCTCGGCGACCTGGGGGTCCCCCATCCACCGCAGGCACAGCGAGTACACCCGGTCCTGGTAGCGGGTCACGAGGTCGCTGAACGCCCCCCGGTCCCCGCTCTTGAACCGTCGCACCAGCACCTCGTCGGCGTCGAGGCCGTCGCTGCCGTCGGGGCGCCAGGCCAGGGCGATCACCGGTGCTCCGGTCCGTGCAGCGGGTGGCCCCGTCCGTCGCGGCGATGGAGGATGCTGTGGGGCATCTAGTCGGCGTCCTCTCCACCCGCCGCCATGCGCAGCGGCTCGCCGGTCCGCACCGCGTCGTGGATCCGGTCCAGGCTGATCCGGTCCAGCGGGAAGATGGCCTTCTTGACCCGGGCACCGCGGAGGGTCACGCCGTCGAGGTTGGCGAAGTCGAGATCGGCCCCCTCCAGGTTGGCGCCATCCAGGGAGGCGCCCTTGAGGGTGGCGTGCCACAGGCTGGCATCGCTGAGGTTGGCGTTCTGCAGTCGCGCGCCGGTGAGGTCGGCGTCGGCGAGCTTGGCGCTGCGGAGATCGGCACCGGACATGTCGAGGTGGGAGAGGTCCACACCCCGGAGATCGGCGCCGGCGAGGCTGTTCCCGCGACGCAGCGCGTCCTGCACCCGCTTGCGACTCATCGTGTCGCTGGCACCGTATTCGTCGTGTTCAGCGGAGATTCGTCGGCCCATGGGTTCCCTCGGGGATCTCGGCAAGCTTTCGGACCACTCGGTCCGCGATGATGTCGTCGCCGTCGGTGCGGGAGGGACCGCGCAGTCGACTGGCGTGGTGGACACCCCCGGGGTTGAGGGTGTTCACCTCCACGACGGCGCCACCGATGACGTCGAGGCCGGCGATGCGTATCCCGTTCCGCTCCAGGTGGGGGCGAAGGAGCCGGGCGATCCGGTGGTCGTCGTCGTCGATGCCGGTCTCGACGGGCTGGCCTCCCTGGCGCAGGTTGTGGCGGAAATCCCCCGCCCCGCGGCGGCGCAGGTAGCCGCCGAGGATCTCGCCGTCCATCCAGACCAACCGCTTCTCCCCGTCGGCGGCGGCGGGCAGGTATTCCTGGGCGACCACCATCCCGTCGCCGGTGGTGCTGGCCTGGCGGAAGGCGGCGACCAGCTCCGACGACCGGCCGGGCGGCACCAGCGACACGGCCTTCCCCCCGCTGCCGATGGCCGGCTTGACGACGACCGGTCCACCCAGGTCGGCGGCGAACATCTGCACCCCCGAAAGGCTGCGGGTCACCAGGGTGCGCGGCCGGGGGATGTCGGGCAGGGTCGCCAGCCAGGCCTTGGACCGGGTGAGGGCCACGCCGGCGGGGTCGTTGACGACGTGGACGCCGATCTCCCGGGCGAGCAGGGCCATCGCCAGGGCGCTGTCGGTGAGGGGGTTGAGCCGGAGCAGCAGGATGTCGCAGCGACGCAACTCGACGTGGCGGCGGGGGAGGGTGCCGGCGACGAGCCGGGCGACCAGGCGGGCCCGGCTGCACTGCCGGGCGTCGGGCTGGTGGACGCGGGCCAGCACCCGGCCGCGGCGGCCGATCTCGATGTCGCCGGGCGACAGGAACCAGACCCGGTGTCCGGCCCGCAGCGCCGCCTGGGCCAGGTGGGCCGTGGTCCAGGTCGGCGTCATCTTCGTGCCCTGCTGGACCAGAAAGGCGATGCACAGGGGAGAGGAGTTCACGGGGGATCGCATCCGACGAGGCGGGCGTGGACCGGGCCGGTGGACAGGTAGGGCGTGCCGGGCTCGGGTACCGCGTCGGCGCAGGGCTGCACAGGGGGATCGACGAGACGATGCACCTGGAGGTCGGCGTGGC
>RFKJ01000370.1 GCA_003694325.1 Deltaproteobacteria bacterium | reverse complement strand
GGGCGTCCTGCACCTTGTGATCCGGTCGGGTGTAGACGTCGAGGCCGTGACAGCCGGTGCACTGCCCGTTGACCACGGACTTGCCGTGGGCCACCCTCGCGGCGGCGGGCGGGACGGCGGCGGCAGTCGGCGTGGGCGGCTCCGCGGGGGCATCCGCGGGGGCATCCGCGGGGGAGGATCGTTCACCGCTACAGGCGGCGAGGGCCAGGGCGAAGACGAGCGCGTGCATGGTTCCCTCCTCGGGCCGCATCGCTCGTAACCTCCCGCGTCGCGGCCGGGCCCCGTACACCGGCTGCCCTCGCCCACCATCGGGATAGACTCGCTCCATGCGTGCCGAACCCATGATCAACGTCGCCGATGTCGAAGCCTCGTCCCGCTGGTACCAGCAGCTCCTCGGTGCCCGCAGCGCACACGGGGGTCCCGACTTCGAGATGCTGATGCACGGCGACGACCTGATGCTGATGCTCCACGCCGCGCGCAGCGCCGAGCACCACCCCCACCACGACGCAGAGGGTCCACTCGGCAAGGGCGTGATCTTCTACCTGCGAGTGGGAGAGGACCTGGCCGCCACCACCGAACGGGCGCGGCAAATCGGGGCCGACATCGTGCGCGGACCGTTCTTCAACGAGCTCTCCCACCAGGAAGAGCTCTGGGTCCGCGACCCCGACGGCTACACGCTGGTGCTCTGCGGACCGGCGGCCTGGGCGACCTCCTGAGGGGTCCACCGGTCGGCCTCCCGGCGGTCCTGCCCGCGAGGAGGCGGCTGCCCGCGGCGACATCCCCAACCGAGGGGGCGGCCGGGCTCAGCCACCCGCACCATGCAACCGCACCTGCCCGTCGATCACCTCCAGCCAGCTCCGCAAGCCGAGCCAGGCGCCGGTGTGCCACAGGGTGCCGCCGGGCAGCGCGACCTCGCCGAGGACGTGGCTGTGCCCCATGATCACGCCGTCGAGCCCCGGATCCCGGAGTTGCCGGGCCGCCCACTCTCGCTGCGCGGTCACCAGGGCCCTCGGCGGCGCCGCTTCGGGGGGGTGGCGAGGCCCGGCGATCCGCCGCAGCAGGGCCATGCCCCGGTCAGGCCCCAGTCCCCGGACCAGCCCGGAAAACGCCCGGCTGCGCAACACGCCGCGCAGCGCACGGTAGCCCACCGAGCGATCCGGCTCGTCGCCGTGGGCGAGCAGCAGGCGCCGACCATCGCAGTCGACGACATGCGGCCCCGCCGCCTGCACCGCGGGAGGAACCTGCACCCCGAAGTCGTGGTTGCCGGGTACCCAGCACACCGCCACCCCCCGCGCACAGGTCCGCTCCAGCGCCGAGAAGAACGGATGGTGATCGGGGTGGGGCCCGCCCCAGGTCCACCCGGCGTGCAGCATGTCGCCCAGCAGGACGAGGCGGTCGCAGCGCAGCCCGTCGAGGAAGGCACACAGCGCCGCCTGCTCGGGATCCTCGGGGCCCAGCAGGTGGGCATCGCTGACGACGACGAGGTGCACGGAGTCCCCTACCCCACCGCCGGCGACCCCACCGCCTGCAGCCGGCACCACGCAGTCCGGTGGGCATCGCGGGCGCGGGTCACCGGCGGCGGTCAGCCGCTGTAGTCGCGCAGCATCATCTTCAGCTCGATGACGTGCCGCTCCTCGGCCCCGATCTGCGAGCGGGTGTACTCCTCGAGGTAGATGCTGGCGTCCTGGACCACGTCCAGCAGGTCCTTGTACAGGTTCAAGGCCGTGATCTCGTGCTCCAACGACTCCTCGAGGAGGGCGCGCAGGTCGTGCTGGTGCGACTCGTGGATCGGCGCAATCGACAGCGAGGGGTGGCCTTCCAGCCCGGTGATCAGCTCGCCCGCCTGCTGGGCGTGGGCCAACGACTCCTGGGCCTGGGCGTTCATGAAGGTCACGATGGGAATGCGGTTGGGGCCGGTCACCATCAGCGAGTAGTGGGTGTAGCGCACCACCCCCGCCAGTTCGTATTCCATGATCCGGTTGAGGATCTCGATGGTCCGTTCGATGTCGAGGTCACGCACGGTGGCTCCAGCGGTTCGGGAGAGGGGGGGGCGGCGCCACCGGCTTCGGGAGGACCGGCCAGCGGCGCGACCGGGCCGACGGCTGCGACCCGCATGAGGAAGCTCTACCCCGCGCGTCCGCCCCGTGACGGCACCGACGGGCGGAATGCCCCGCCCGCCCCACGCGGCCCTCGTCCCGTTACGCTGGCGGAATCGGCCCTTCCCGGTCTTCCCGTCCGTGCGCCCCCTCGTCCTCGCCACGTCCACATCCCTGGCCCTCGCCGCCTGCGGCGAGCGCGGGATCGTCAGCCCGCAGCTCGACACCGGCGCGGCGGAGCACGGGCACGGGGATGGAGGCGACAACGGCACCGGGGACGATGGCGGTGCGGCGGAAGGGGACGGCGGGTCCCCCTCGTCGGTCCCCGACCTGCGGGGACCGGGTCCGCATCCCACCCACGGCGAGGAGGGCAGCTACGAGACGAGCTGCACCATGGCCACCACCACCTTCACGCCCGACGACGCCGATCCCATCGCCACCGTGATCCTCGCCCACGGCTTCTCCCGAGGGCGCGCCCAGGTGGCGGGCTGGGCCGAAGACCTCGCGAGCTGGGGGTTCCGCGCCGTGGCGCCCGACCTGTGTCACGCCAGCATCCTCGACACCGATCACGAAGCCAACGGCAACGACCTCGCCCGTCTTGGCGCGCTCTTGGAAGGCGACATCATCTTCGCCGGACACTCGGCCGGCGGCCTCGCCGCCCTGCTTGCCGGCGTCGCCTCCCCAGAGGCGCGAGGAGTCGTGACCCTGGACCTGGTCGACAGCGGCGATCTCGGGCTGCAAGCCGCGCCAGACCTCGCAATCCCCCTGTGGGCGATGCTGGGCGAGGCATCCGCCTGCAATGCCGACGGCAACGGCGATGCGGTGGTCGCGATCGTCCCGAGGTCGCGGGCCTGGCGCATCACCGGGGCCGACCACTGTGACTTCGAGAACGAGACCGACGCACTCTGCACCGCGTTCTGCGGCGGAACCGACGACCGGTTCGACGAGCTCGAGATCCACGAGGTCATCGGAGCCCTGCTCACCGCCGCCGCCCTGGCGGCCTCGGGCGAGACCTGGGCGGACGCCGCGTGGTGGGAGGAGGGGGGCGACCCGGCCCGGGAGCTGGTGGACGAGGGGCTGCTGTCCCGCCCCTGAGCCGGCCGGGGGGACGGTGAGCCACACGGCGTGCGTGTGACCGGCGGCAGACCACGGACAGTGTGGGCCCCCGCCTCACTGTGCGCCGGATTGTCGCAGGACGGAGCCTCGTCCGCCGCCACGCTGCAGGCCGCCACCTCCGGCGGAAAGCCCGACACCCGGCGCAGTCCCGACTCCCCCAGCCCCTGACGATGCCCCGCCGCAGGGGCGGAGACTGCGAGCGCATCGCCCGTCCGGTGTCGAGGCTCCCGGCGACACAAGGGACAGGAACTCCCGATGGTTTCCGCCAGCTTCCGGGCCGCCGCCGCGACATCGGGCTCCTGCCGGTGATTCTCGACAACGGGATACGAGCGAGGCCCGGCCGGCACCCGGCCGACAAGGCCAGGAGGACGACATGGATGCGAGCATCGGCGCGGTGGACACCCTCTTCCCCCTGCTGCTCAAGGAGTGGAAGCAGAGCTGGGTCGAGGCCACCAATTCCCCGGGTGAGCTGAAGTGCAAGGTAGAGCTGGCCTGGGGCGATGGCTACGAGGACGGGGATGCCCTCATCGCCGCCATGGACCGTGCCGGGGTGCAGACCGTGCTCGCCACCGACCTGCTGGCCTGGTCCTACACCCGCCAGACCCGCTTCGCCCTGGACATGACCGAGCGGATCGCGGACCTGACCCGCCGCTACCCGGGTCGGGTCTACGGGCTGGCCGACTACGACCCCTTCCACATCCGGGCCAGCCTCGACAAGGTCGCCCGCGACGTCGATGAGCACGGCTACAAGGGTGTCTACGTCCACATCTACGGCTACGACATCCCCCTCGACCACCGCAAGATGTACCCCCTCTACGCCCTGTGCGAAGCAAAGGGAATCCCCGTCTCGATGCAGATCGGCCATGTCCTCGAGGCCATGCCCAGCGAGCACGGCCGGCCGATCCAGCTCGATCGGATCGCCTGCGACTTCCCCGACCTCGTCCTCGTCGGCACGCACACCGGCTGGCCCTGGGTCGAGGAGGCCATCGCCGTGGTCACCAAGTGGCCGAACGTCTACCTGTCGACCAGCGCCTGGC
>RFKJ01000369.1 GCA_003694325.1 Deltaproteobacteria bacterium | reverse complement strand
GTTGCCCCCCAGGGTCCGGCCCATCGAGCGGGTCGCTTCCTGTCACTTCCGATGGTCGGGCGGTTTGCGTCTGGTAGCGTGGAGCCGCTGCCTTCCCCGGAGGACGCATGGTGTTGCTGCTGCCCGCCTGCCTGGTGAACTGGGACCTCTACTACTCGCGGCGGGCCGAGCTGCTGGACCAGGACGGCGATGGCCACATCAGCGCGGAATACCCCGAGGAGGGGGGCGACGACTGCGATGACGGCGACCCGAACGTGCACCCCGGGCAGGCCGAGCAGCCCTACGACGGGGTCGACAATGATTGCGACGGGTCGACGCCGGACGACGACCTCGACGGTGACGGCTACGACCACGACGCCGACTGCGACGAGGGCGATCCCGACATCAACCCGGGCGCGTTCGAGGTCTGCGATGGGATCGACAACGACTGCGACGGGGTGGACGCCTGCCTGCCCCAGGGAGCGGTCGATGTCGCCGACGCGCCGCTGACGCTGCGGCTGGAGGCGGACGAGGACACGGTGACCGGGGCAAACCTGGCCTTCGTGGACTTCGATGGCGACGGGCTCGACGATCTCGTGGTGGCCAGCCCGCTGGCCGACGACCTCGTGGGCCGGGTCGACATCGTGACCGGGCTGGACGGGTTGGCGGCCGGCGTTCATGACCTCGACGAAGTCGCCACCCTCACGGTGTCTGGCGCCGGAGGACCGGGCGGGCTGGGGATCTCGCTGTCGCAGGCCTGCGACCTGGACGGTGACGGCTTCGACGACGCGCTCATGACGGCCAACCAGAGCGGAGACGGCGTGGTCTACGGGTTCAAGGGGGGAGTACTCGGGGCGAGCGGGACGGTGGGGCTGGAGGATGCGGACTGGACGTTTCGGGCCGAGGCTTCCGGTGGGTACTTCGGCACGGGGCTGGCGTGTGGGCGGCTGAATGATGACGTCGCAGCGGATCTGGTGGTGGGGGAGCATCTGAACCACGAGGGTGATGCGGGGGGGCGAGTTTGGGTTTTCGCTGGTGATACCGGTGACCCGGCCGCGGTTCGGTCATCTGCTGATGCGAACTTATGGATCGAATTTGGTTCGAACGGGGGTAGCGAATTGGGTAGGGCGGTCGTGGTTCTTCAGGACCTTGACGGCGATGGGGTAAACGAATTCGCCATCTCGAGCCCAACTTGTAGTGACAATGCGGGTTGCGTATGGATATCTGGTTCTTCGGATCGCCAACTCTCCGTGGAGTCGCAGGTGGCCATGGTAACGGATGACCTCGATGGCCTCTTTGGGGGGTCGACTGCCGTGGGCCTCGGCACCACCATCCGACCCGCTGCGGACCTCGATGGTGATGGACTGGAGGACGTGCTCATCACGGGGCGCAACGATGACATCGGCGCTTACGGCGCCTGGCTGTTCACCGGCCTGGGGGACCCCTCGACCTGGACGCGGACCACCGACGATGCCACCGCGTCGTGGGAGCTGACCTATTCGGGCGAGCAACTCTCCACGGAGTGTGACGCCGGGGTGGACGTCGATGGCGACGGGCACGCCGACGTCATCATCGGTGAGCAGGGGTACGAGGAGGGGGCGGCCAGCGGCGGAGCGGCGCTGCTGTACCTCGGCGGGGCCGACCTGCGGGGCCGGTACACCGACGGGGACGCCTTCGCGACCATCTACGGGGCGACTGCCGGTGCCCGGGCCGGTGCCGCGGTGGCCCTGGGAGGGGATGCCTCCGGCGACGGCCTCGGCGACATCGCCGTCGGCCTCCCCATGCTGGGCTCGCCGGGCGGGGCCGTGGCGCTGTGGTGGGGAGGGCCGCGCGTTGGGGAGTGAGGTGCGCCCGGCAGAGGCGCAACGCCTCCGCGCTGTCCTGGAGCGGGCCGCGGCCCTGGTGGCCCGGCAGCGCCACGGCGACGCGGCGCGGCTGCTCGGCGTGGTGCTGCGGGCACCGGACCTGCCATCGGAGCGGCGGTGCGAGGCCCTGCGACTGCGAGCCGAGTCCTGGCTCGGGATGGGCATGGAACGACGGGCCTGGCGGGACCTGTCGGCCCTGCTCCAGTTGGCTCCCGGCGACCCCTGGGCCCGCCTGCAGCGGGCGCGGCTGCTGGGCCGACACGCCCGGACGGAGCCGGAGCGGGCCGATGCCCTGGCCGAAGCCCTGGCCATCGCCCGGGCCCACCCCGACCTGGTCCTGGCCTGGCGGGTGGCCGAGGAGCTGGCCGGAAACCAGCCCCGCATGGGCCTGCAGGCCGAGATCATCATCGGCCGGGCGCGGGCCGATCACCGCGACGTCGACGCGACCTGCCGGGCTGCGCGGGTCCTGGTGCAGCGAGGCCAGCACGACGACGCCCTGGTCCTGCTCGACGGGTGCGGGGCCCGGCGGCCGGCCGATTGGCGGCGTCTCGACCGCTGTCGCGCCGAGGTGCTCTACGACGCGCGTCGGATCGACGCCCTCGCGCGGATCCTGCCGAGCGTCCGGCCCGGCGGCCCCGCCGCGGCACGCTGGCTGTCCCGCGCCTGGCTGGTGACTGGCGACATCGACCGGGCCCTGCGGGTGCTCCTGGAACACAGGCCGGCGACTCCGGATCCCGAGTACCCGGCGTGGCGTCTCGCCGTGGTCGAGCTGTACTGTCGCCGGGGCGAACTTGACGCAGCCCGGCGGTTCGTCGAGGCCGCCCCCCCGGAACGCCCACCGGGACCCGGTGACGACGCGCGGCTGGTCTGGCTGGCGGCCCGCGGTGCCTGGACGGACATCGTGGGCCTGGCCGACCGGCCATGGGACCGGCCCCAGAGCCGGGTCCTGGTCGCCGAGGCCCTGCGGCGCTGCGGGCCGAGCGATGGGGTGAAGGAACACCTCGCGGCGGCACAGGCCATGGTGCAGGTGACCCCGCCGCCCCTGCTCCTCAACCGGCTCATGGTCGAGCCCATGGACTCCCTGGCCCAGGCGTGCGCGGAGGCCTTCGCCCCGATGCTGGACGAGTCTCCGCCGGAGGATGGAGCCGCCCGGATCGCCTGGCTGCGGCAGCGGGCCGATGCCCTGCTCGACCGGTTGGGAGGCGTGCGGGACGAGGTGTTGACCTGGCGACGACGAGACGGCACCATCGGGGTGTACTGGCCGCGACCGGATGTGAGAAGCGCGGTGGCGGCAGTGCGGCAGTCGCTAACCAGTCTTGGGTTGGATGGGACGATTGGCCGCTATCGGACCATCCAGAACGAGTACCTTGCCGGCCCATCGATCCACACGTATCGAGCAGAGCTGTGCCTCTGGCGGGGAGACCTGGACGAGGCGGAGCGGGGGCTGCGGCGGGCGCTTGCTCTCGACATGCGCACGCGGTGGGCCTACATCGGTTTCGCGCAGGTCGAGTTGTGGCGAGGTTGTGCAGAGCGGGCGGTGACGGCCATCAGTGACGCGGAACGAATGGTGGGCGCCATGCCGTCGTCGCCCCACGTCCTCGCCGAAGCCCACCTTCGCCTGGGCAACCTCGCCGAGGCCGAGAAGCATTGCATCGCGGCCCTGCGACATCGACCATCGCGGGTGTCCGCC
>RFKJ01000003.1 GCA_003694325.1 Deltaproteobacteria bacterium | reverse complement strand
CGCTGGTCGAACAGGCCCACGACCGCTTCCTGGCGACCAACGGCCTCAACCCCATGGCCTTCCAGAGCCTCAAGCGGATGGAGGAGGAGGTCGTGGCGATGAGCGCGTCGCTGCTGCACGCCCCTCCCGAGGCCTCCGGCACCATGACCTCGGGGGGCACCGAGTCGATCATCCTGGCGGTGAAGACCTGGCGGGACCGGGCCGCCGCACGGCGACGGATCCCGGCTCGGCGTCCACCGGAGGTCGTGGCCCCGGTCACCGTCCACCCGGCCTTCGCCAAGGCCTGCCACCTCCTCGGCATGCGCCTGCGCACCGTTGCCGTCGACCGGGACGGCCTCGTCGACCCTTCCCGCCTGCTGCGGGCCATCGGCCGGCGGACGGTGCTGGTGGTGGCCTCGGCTCCCCAGTATCCCCACGGCGCGGTCGACCCGATCCCCGAGATCGCCGCCGGCGCCGCCCGCCGGGGGGTGCCGATGCACGTCGATGCCTGCTTCGGCGGCTTCCTGCTGCCCTGGCTGGAGCGCCTGGGGGTGACCATGCCGACCTGGGACTTCCGGGTGCCCGGGGTGCAGTCCATCTCCGCCGACCTGCACAAGTACGGCTACGCGGCCAAGGGGGCGTCGGTGCTGCTGTACCGCGACGCCTCGACCCTCCGCCACCAGTTCTACGTGTCGACCGACTGGCCCGGGGGGATCTACGCCTCGCCCGGCCTCGCCGGGACCCGCCCCGGGGGTCCCATCGCCGCCGCCTGGGCCGCGCTCCAGGGGCTCGGTGAGGCCGGCTACCTCGACCTCACCCGCCAGACCTGGGAAGCGGCCGAGGCCCTGCGCGCCGGGATCGCCGACATCGCCGCGCTGCGCCTGCTCGGCCAGCCCCACTCCTCCATCGTGACCTGGACCGCCGCCGATGATCGCCTCGACATCTACGCCGTCGCCGACCTGCTGCAGGCCCGGGGGTGGTCGGTGGATCGCCAGCAGGACCCGCCGGCCGTCCACTGTTCATGTACGCCCGCCAACCTGCCCGTCATCCCCCGGTACCTCGCCGACCTGCGCGAGTGCGTGGACGAGGCGCTGCGCCGCCCGGACCTCGCCTTTCGCGGGGACGCCGCCGTCTACGGGATGATGGCCCGGGTGCCGGTCCGCGGCCTCGTGCGCAAGGGGGTGCTCGACCTGATGGAACAGATGTACGGGGCCGACCCCGAAGCGCCCTCCCTGTCCGAAGCGCCGGCGCTGCCGGCCTGGGGGCAACGGGCGCTGGATCGCGTCGACCGCCTGCGGCGGCGGCTGCGGGGTGCGGCATGAGCGCGGCCACGCCCTCCACGACGTCGCCCCCCGGCACCGGCACCCCCCCGGCCGGAGCCGCCGACGCCCGGGGCTCCAGCGCCCGGGGCTCCAACGCCCGGAGCGCCGACACCCGGGACTCCGCCGCCGAGACCCGCGCCACCTCGGGCCGGCTGCGCATCGGCCTGCTGCGCTTCGCCCAGGAGAGCAACGCCCTGTCGCCGGTGCGGACCGAGGTCGAGGACTTCCGGCGGACCCACCTGCGGACCGGCGAGGACCTCCTCCAGGCGGTCGGACCGCGGGGGGTCGAGGCGCCGGGCTTCCTCGCCCACGCCGAGCTGAGCGGCTTCGCCCGGGCCGCGCGGCGCATCGCCGGGGATGGCATCGAGCTGGTCCCATTGATGTCGGCGTGGGCCGTTCCCGGGGGTCCCCTGTCGAGGGCAGCCCAGGCGTGGTTCTGCGCCGAGGTCGACCGGCTGCTGGGGGAGGCCGGCCGGCTCGATGCCGTGTTCATCAGCCTGCACGGGGCCATGCGCGGCGAGGGAGGCACCGCCCCCGAAGCCGACATTCTCGCCCTGCTGCGACGGCGGCTCGGCTCCGAGGTCGTCCTGGCGGCGACCGTCGACCTCCACGCCCACCTCACCCCGGCCCTCGTCGAGCCCCTCTCGGTCCTGGTCGCCTACCGGACCAACCCGCACCGCGACCACGCCCGGGCCGGTGCCCGGGCCGCCGAAATCCTGGTCCCGGCGCTGCTGGGGCAGCTCCGGCCCACGATGACCTGGCGCAGCCTGCCCATGGTGCTGGGGGGAGGCACCACCATCGACTTCCTGCCGACCATGCGGCCCGTCTTCCGCCGGATGCGCCGGATGGAGCGAGACCCCCGGGTCCTGTCCGTGTCCCTGTGCATGTGTCACATCTGGAGCGACGCCCCCGACCTCGGGTGGGGGGTGGTCGCCATCACCGACGACGACGCGGCCCTGGCCGACGCGCTGGCCGACGAGCTGGCCGACGCCGCCTGGGCCCTGCGTCATCGCCTGCCGCCCGAGCTGCCCGACGCCGCCGAGGCCCTCCAGCGGGCCCGAGCGGCCCGGTGGCGCCGGCGGTTCGGCACGGTGTGCATCTCCGACGCCTCCGACATGGTCGGGGCCGGCGCGGCCGGGGAGAGCACCCGGCTGCTGTCCCACCTGCTCGCCGAAGGCCAGGGACTGCGGATCCTCGCCCCGATCCGGGACGCGGCGGCGGTGGCGGCGCTGTGGGATCTCCCCGACGGCAGCGAGGTCGCGGTGACCCTGGGCGGGCGCCTGGACCCCGACAACCCGCCGCTGCCGGTCCAGGGGCGGCTGCGTCGCAAGCGGGCGGACACCGCCTTCGGGCGGTGCCTGCTGCTGGACCTCGACCACGTCCAGCTCGTGGTGACCGAGGGGCCACCGCTGGCCATGAAGCCGAGCTTCTACCGCGACATGGGGCTGCGGCCGTGGTTCGCCGACATCTGCGTGGTCAAGAGCCTGTTTCCGTTTCGCCTGTACTTCCTGTGGCACAACCGCCTGACGATCTACGCCCGGACCCGCGGCCAGACCGACTTCGACGTCGCCTGGCGCATGCAGTTCGACGGCCCGGTCCACCCCAAGGACCCGGTCGATGACTGGCGCCCCGCCGACCGCCGGCGCCGGGCCCTCCCTCAGCGAGCGGCGCCGATCAGCGTCTCGCCCGGGAGGCCGCCGCTGTCCAGCGCCGCCTGCTCCATGGCCATGAGGAACAGCTCGGCCGACTTCTCGTAGCCGGCCCGGGTGAAGTGGATGCCGTCGCGGGCGGCCAGGGGCGGGTCGGAGAGCACCCAGGCGATCTGCGAGCCCGGCCCGCCGGTGGCCTGCTGCCAGTCCCAGAACACGCAGCCGAACTCGGGCGCCACCTCCCGCTGGACCTGGGCAATGGGGGCCGTGCGATCCCAGATCGCCCAGGTGTCGCTGGACAGTCGCTTGCCGCGGTCGCTGGGGCCGGCGAGGATGCAGGCGGCGTCGGGGGCAGCCTGCCGGGCGATGTCGAGGACCGCGCGGAGGTCGGTGCGGTAGTCGTCGAGGGTCAGGGCGCTGTCGTTGGCCTCGTTGGTGCCGTAGGCCAGCACGATGAGGTCGGTATCCAGGGACGCGATGAGCCGGGTGGCCAGGTCGGTGTCCCACCGCAGCCAGCTCCGGGCGGTCCGCCCCCGGATCCCGATGGCGTCGACAATCACGCCGGGGCCGACGCGCTCGGCGCTCACGCCGAGGATCCGGACCTCGCCGTCGCCCTGGGGCCGGAGCACCAGCCGGTGGGGACCGTCGGGGACCTCGATCCGCCACCGCTGGTAGCGGACATCCGACGCCGCGGTGGGCAACGCCTCGGGGAGAGCCTCGTCGACCTGGGCGATGAGCGTGCCGCCGTGGGGTTCTCCGAGGGTGAAGATCTCGTAGCGGGAGACGGCCCGACCCTGGGGGTTGTCGGTCGTGGTCTGCAGCCACCCGAAGTCGGCCGGATCGTAGCTGCTGACCGTCGCCCCGAAACCGTACAGCCCATCGTCGCGGCCGTCCTTCCTGCCCACCCAGTCGACGCGCCACCCATCGGTGCGGCACAGGTTGAGGTCCTGGCCCCGATAGCCCCTGTACAGTGCCGCGGGCAGGATGAACCCGTGACCCAGGTCCCCATAGCGTTCCTGGAGGATGCGGCGGAGGTGCCCGGTCCACATGTCTCCGCTGGTGTGGGAGGCGCCGAAGAAGGTCAGGCGGGTACGCTGACCGCTGGCTGCCTGGCGGAGGACATCACCGACCCGGGCGAGATCCTCGGGTCGGCCCTCAAGCGGGGTGACCGGCAGCCCATCGGGGTCGAGGCCGGGCAACCCGCTGTCGGCGAGAGTGGCCTCCGTCACCGTCACCTTCTGCATGACGCCCGGGTCGATGCGCTCCCCCTGGGGACGATCCGGCCAGTCGATGGGCGGGCGCACCGGCTCGGCCGGGGGGGTCGGCTCGGGGCGGGTCCGCCGAAGGGCCGCGGCGGCGGCGAGGTCCTCCTCGCAGGTGCGGTCGGGAGGACCGGTGGCACCCTCCACCGGAATCACCACCGCCGGCAGCGGCAGGGCCCCCTTCCGCTGGCCGCGATCCACCGCCTGCAACACCGACAGCAGCGGGTCGGCGTCCCCGGTCGGTTGCCCGCGGGCCGGCGACACGCCGAGGCCGAGGAGCACCAGGCCCCACGCCCACCGCCACCGGGGACCCGTCGAGGGGCGATGCGGGTGCACGGACCGCCGGGGATGCTCCCCATCCCCATCACGCCCGCCGGAGCGCGGCGGGACCGAATCCGTCCGGTACGACGCGCCGGGCATCAACCGATCATCACCTTGAGCGCCCGGTTGACGAGCTTGCCGTAGGGTGGACTGATGAGCTTCGTGCCGTTGACCCGCGCCTGCCGGAACACACCCTTTTCGTGGGAGAAGGTGCGGAAGCCGTACCACCCGTGGTAGGCCCCCATCCCGCTGGGGCCCACGCCCCCGAAGGGCAGCTCGAGCTGGCTGAAGTGCAGGATCGTGTCATTGAGACAGACCCCACCGGACCAGGTCCGCTGGATCATCGCGTCACAGCGGCGGCTGTTCCAGTCGAAGTAGTACAGGGCCAGGGGGCGGGGCCGGTCGTTGACATAGGCGATGGCCGCCTCGATGTCATCGACGGCGACGACGGGCAGCACCGGCCCGAAGATCTCGTCCTGCAGGACGATCATGTCGTCGGTGCCATCGAGCACCAGCGTGGGCGGAAGCTTGCGGCGCTGGGGATCGAAGGTCTCGTTGGCCGGGTTGACCTCGACCACCCGGGCGCCCTTGTCCCGGGCATCCTGGATGGCGTGCTGGAGCCGGGCGTGGTGGCGCTCGTTGATGATCGCGGTGTAGTCCGGGTTGTCCACCAGCTTGGGGTAGGCGCGGCCGACCGCGGCCACGAGCTGGTCGACCAGCGCGTCCCGCTGATCGCGGGTCACCAGGACATAGTCGGGGGCAATGCAGGTCTGGCCGGCGTTGAACAGCTTGCCGGCCATGATCCGTTCAGCCGCCCGCGCCATGGGGAAGCTCGGGTGTACGATGGCCGGAGACTTGCCTCCCAGCTCCAAGGTGACGGGTGTCAGGTTGTCGGCGGCGGCCCGCATCACGTGCCGTCCGACGGAGGTGCTGCCGGTGAAGAACAGGTGGTCGAAGGGCAGGGCGCTGAACGCAGCGCTGACCTCGACGCCGCCGGTGACCACCTGGGCCACGTCGGGGGGCAGGACCTCGCCCACCATCCGCGCGAACAGCTCCGCCGTGCGGGGGGCCAGCTCACTGGGCTTCACCAGCACCCGGCACCCGGCCGAGATCGCAGCGACCATGGGCAGGATGGCGAGCTGGAACGGGTAGTTCCACGGCGCGATCACCCCGACCACACCGAGCGGCTGCCACACCACCTTGGCCGTGCCCGGCTTGAAGGTCATCGACACCGGCCGTGGCTGCTCCTCCATCCACTCGGCGAGGTGACTGCGGGTGTGCCGGATCTCGTCCACCACCGTGAACACCTCGGCCAACAGCGTCTCCTCGCGACTGCGGTGCCCGAAGTCGGCCGAGATCGTCTCCGCCAGCTCCTCCTTGTGCTTGCGCACCCAGGTCAGCAACGCCTTCAGGCAGGCCATGCGCTGGGCATAGCTCAGCCCCTGGTGCTGCTTCCATGCGTCCTTCAACCGACCGAAGGCGGTGTCGAGGTCGGCGGTCGAGCCGGATTCTTCTTCAGGGGAGCTGGTCATGCCCACACCCTACCACGTGTCAGGTATGACCCATTACCCTTTTTTCCCCGCCACGGCGCCCGCGACGGCGCCCGCAACGGCG
>RFKJ01000368.1 GCA_003694325.1 Deltaproteobacteria bacterium | reverse complement strand
GCTCGATGATGGTCTCGGTGATCTCGGCGTGGCTGACGTCGGGGGAATGCTGGGTCGAGATGACCACGGTGTCCACCCGCACCGGCTTGCCGTCCCGGTACTCGATGGTGACCTGGCTCTTGTTGTCGGGGCGCATCCAGGGGATTTCCCCCCGCTTGCGGGCCTTGGCCATGACCTCCAGCAGCCGGTGGCTGTAGTGGATGCTCATGGGCATGAGGACATCGGTCTCGTCGCAGGCGTAGCCGAACATCATGCCCTGGTCGCCGGCGCCCTGTTCCTCGAACAGGCCCTGCCCCTCGGTGACCCCCTGGCTGATGTCGGGGCTCTGCTGCTCCAGCGCGACGAGGATGCCGCAGGTGTTGCCGTCGAACCCCTTGTCGCTGTGGTCGAAGCCGATGTCGTTGATGACCTCGCGGACCAGCGGGTGGTAGTTGATCTCGGCCTTGCTGGTGATCTCCCCGCCGAGCACGACGAGACCGGTCTTGACCATGGTCTCGCAGGCCACCCGGGCGTGGGGGTCCTGGGAGAGGTGGGCGTCCAGGATCGCGTCGGAGATCTGGTCGCACATCTTGTCCGGGTGACCCTCGGAGACGGACTCGGAGGTGAAGAGGTAGTCCTTGACGCCCATGGAGAGGCTCCTTGCAGCTCGCGTTGCAGGCCGGCGCGGGGGGCGCGCGGCGAGCGGATGGTTGAGGTGGTCCCGAAGGGAAAGGCTCGGCGGTATGTACGAGCCTCGACAGTGACTGTCAACCCCGGCGGCGCCAGACGGCGCGCTGGACGCGGCGGACATCAGCCAGCCCGACGCTGACCGCGTCGAAGCCCAGGGTGGCCAGCCGGCGGATGGCATCGGGGTCTGCGGCGAGGGCGCCGCAGACCATGGCGGTCCGCCCCCGCTCCCGGGCGGCGGCGCCGACCCGTTCGAGCAGGTCCCACAGGGCCGGGTGGCCGGTGTCGAGGAGCCCGGCGACCCGGGGATCCTCGCGGCTGGCGCCCACCAGCAGGCTGAGCAGGTCATTGGTGCCGACCGCGACGAGGTCGGCCGAGTCGAACAGCTCGTCGATGACGATGGCCGCGGCCGGGGTCTCCACCATGGCCCCCAGGGCGGGCGGGGGGCCAGCGCCCTGCCACCGGTCGTGGATGAGCGTGCGGAACTCGGACACCTCTTGGGGGTGGGAGACCATCGGCAGCAGGATCGTGAGGTCGGCGTCGGAAACCGCCGCGGCGGCGTCGAGCAGGGCATCGAGCTGGGTGAGGGTTCGCGACCGGTTGAGGTGCAGCCAGCGGATGCCCCGGGGGCCGAGGGCGGGCTCGGGTCCCGGCGCGGGCGCGTCGAACATGCGGTAGACGTGGGGCACGCCGGGCCAGGCGCGCAGGGCATCGATGTAGCGGGCGGCCTGTTGCGGGCGCCCGGGGGCATGTCCCTGCCGGAGGATGCCGTCGGTGCGCAGCAGTCCCACCCCGGCGGCGCCGGTCTCGCGCGCCAGCCGGATCTCCTCCGGCAGGTCGATGTTGACCCGCACCTGGATGCGGGGGGAGGCGCTGCCGCGGCGCCCATCGGGGCTCCATCCCGGGGTGCGCTCACAACCCTCGGCCATGAACCGTCGCACGGCGCCGTCATCGGGGTCCACGGTGACCCGACCATGCCCGCCGTCGACCAGCAGGCGGTCGCCGGAGCCGACCCGCTGCAACAGGTCGGGGATGCCGCCGACCATGGGCAGGCCGCGAGCCCGGGCGAGGATGGCGGTGTGGGTGAGGGGACCGGAGCGCTGGAGGAGCACGGCCCGGACCAGCCGGGGACGCGGCGGAGATGCCGGCCCGAGGAGTGCCAGGAGCTCCTCGGCCGACAGGTCCCGGGCGACGAGGATCACCGGGCGATCGGGGCGGGCAACCCCCGGTGGGGGGCGGTCCAGCGCGGCGAGGAGCCGCTCCCCAAGGTGCCGGACGTCGGGGCAGCGCGCGGCCAGCAGCGGGTCGTGCGAGGCCCGCAGGCGGTCGACGGCCATGCGGATCGCCCCGTGGATGGCGGCCCGGGCCGTCAGGCCCTCCGACACGAGCAGCCGGGCTCGCCCGATGAATTCCGGATCGGCGAGCAGGGCCCGCTGCACCGAGTGGATGCCCGCCCGCTCGGCGTCGTGGCGACCGTCGGGATCGTGGAGGGCCTCGGCGACCCGTCGAACCGCCAGTTCGAGGTCGCCTTCCGGGCTGGGTGTCGGGGGGGCACCGGCGCGGGGCAGGACCCAGGCCCGGCCGGCGGCCCGCCCCGGGGCGCAGGCGACGCCCTGCAGGGTGGTGGTCACGGGGCGCCGCCGCCTTGGAATCCGGACGCGACCAGGGCGCACAGCGCGGCGCAGGCCTCGGCTTCGTCCACCCCTTCGCAGGCGACGTGCAGGGTGGTGCCCCGCCTCGCCAGCAGCGAGCTGAGGGCGAGCAGGCTCTTGCCGTCGACGGGCGGACCCTGGGTGTGGACCCGCACCGTGCTCCGGAAGCGGCTGGCCAGCTCGACGAAGCGGGCGGCGGCCCGCAGGTGCAGCCCGAGGTCGTTGACGACCGTGACGGTGCCTTCGGTCATGGTGGGTCTCCCCCCGGTCGGAGCCAGGCGCCGGCCGAACCGACGTTGCGCCGCCCGTACTCGAGCACGTCGCGAGCCAGCGCATCGAGCGAGATGGAATCCCGGCGCTGCAGGGCCCGGAGCACCATGGGCAGGTTCACGCCGGTCAGGACCTCGACCCGGTGTTCGGCCAGCAGGGCGAGCGCGAGGTTGCTGGGGGTGCCGCCGAGGACGTCGACCAGGACCAGCACCCCATCCCCCCGGTCGGCGACGGTCACCGCGTCACGAAGCTTTCCCCAGCCCAGGGCGCGGTCGTCCTCCGGGGCGATATCGACGGTGGCCAGGGCATCCTGGGGCCCGAGCACGACGGTGGCCGCCTCGGCCAGGGCGCTGGCCAGCTTGCAGTGTGTGGCGATGACGACACCGATCATGCCCGCAATCTTAGCGCCATCGGTCCGGGCCGGCCGCGCGGATCCGACGCGGGGAGCCCGTCCGGCCGCCGGTCGCGGTGGCGTCCGCACACCGGTGCAGGAACTCCCCCCTGGCGACCCTCGCTGAGGACGCTACACTCCGGGCGACCCGGGTGGACCCCCCCGGATCCCGCCCCACCCGGCACGCCCGCGGGCCCTGGCATCGGCCCGCGTTCCGCCCCCTGAACGGAGCTGAGATGAAGGTCGCCCTGATCAACCCGACCCCGAGCGATCACTACTCGCCATGCATCCGGATGCTGACGGCCTACCTCAAGCTGCATGGCCACCAGGTCCGCCAGATCTTCGTGCCGGCCGACCAGATCAAGCACCGCCACGAGACGGCCCACATCATGCAGCTCGCCCAGACGATGATCGACGACATCGTCGAGCTGGTGGCCGACTTCGACCTCGTCGGCGTGAGCTTCATGACCTGCCAGTTCGACGTGGCCGTGCAGGTCACCCGGGGGATCCAGCGCGCCTTTCCCGACAAGTTCATCGTGTGGGGCGGCTTCCACCCCACCACCATGCCGCAGCAGGCGCTGGAGTTCGTGGACGCGGTCTGCGTCGGCGAGGGGGAGCACGCCCTGCTGGAGCTGGTGGAACGCCTCGAAGCCGGCGAGGACTACACCGACGTCCGCAATTTCTGGTTCCGCAAGGAGAACGGCAAGATCGTGGGCAACCCGCACCGCCCGCTGGTGCAGGACCTCGACACGCTGCCCTACCAGGACTTCGAGTTCGAGGACGACTGGACCTGGACCCACGACGAACAGCACATGGAGCGCCTGACCTGGGAGCGGTACAAGGAGGTGATCCCCACCTACCCGGACCGCAACGGGGACCTGCGCAACGGCTACAAGACGATGATCACCCGCGGCTGCCCCCACAAGTGCAGCTACTGCGGCGTGGCGTTCAACCACGACCTCTACAAGGGGCAGCGCTACCTGCGCCGCCGCAGCGTCGAGCACATGGTCGGCGAGATCAAGCAGGTCGTGGCGAAGTACCCCGAGATCGGCATCATCCACTTCCAGGATGACGTGTTCTTCTCGACCAGCAACGCCGAGATCAAGAAGTTCAGCAAGGTGTGGCAGCGCGAGGTCGGCCTGAACTTCCGGGCCCAGTGCTCGCCGACGACCATCAACGAGGAGAAGTACAAGGACCTCATCGACGCCGGGCTCTGCGCCACCGAGCTGGGGATCCAGACCGGCAGTTCGGAGATCATGCGCACCTACAAGCGGGGCATGACCAACGAGCAGCTCCTCAAGGCGGTCAACGTCATCAGCAAGTACGCCGACTACATCAACGTCCCCGACTACCACATGATCCTCGACAACCCGTGGGAGTCGACCGAGGACACCATGAAGGGGCTGCGCCTGCTGTGGACCCTGCCGCCGCCCTACAACCTGCTGCCGTCGAGCCTGGTGCCCTACCCGGGGACCGAGTTCTACCACAAGGCCATCGAGGACGGCTTCGTCACCGACGAGTACAACCAGATCTACCGGAAGGGCTTTCACACCCCCAACGGCAGCTACCTCAACTTCCTGTTCTTCCTGACGCTGTTCAACAGCCTGCCCAAGGAGGTCGTCCAGTTCCTGGCGCAGGACCGCATCGTGCGCGTCGCCAACCAGAAGAAGTACGACAAGTTCTGGGGCTATGCCTACCAGGTGGGCGACCGCCTGCGCCAGGCCCAGAAGCTGTCGCACCTGGCCGTGAAGGGCAAGCTGCTTGAGATCACCAACCTCCGCGACCTCAAGCGGATGGCCAACCAGGGCAAGTAGACCCGGGCGCGGGTGTCCGGGTCGACGCCGTGCTTCGGCGGCCGGGGACCTGGCGGGCGAGCCGAGGGGAACCGGGCGGCGCGCGTCGAGCTTGCCGACCGGGCGCTGGCGTGGCAGGGTGGCAGCCATGACTCGCCATCGCTCCGAGGACGAACGCCGCGCGCAGATCCTGCGGGCGGCCCGCGCGGTGTTCATCGACAAGGGATTCGAGAAGGCCCGGGTCCAGGACGTCGCGCGCCGGGCCGGCCTCTCCAAGGGGGCGGTGTACTTCTACTTCAGCAGCAAGCGGGAGCTGTTCCTGACGCTGGTGGAGGAGGAGCACGAGACCACTGTGAGCTTCCTCCAGCAGGCGGCCGTCGACCCCCGACCGGCCACCGTGAAGCTGCTCGACCTCGGCCGGCGCTACCTCGACTACTTCGCCGGGCTGAAGTCGCCGCCGCGGTTCTTCATCCTCATGTCGGAGATGGCCATCCGGGACGACGAGATCCGGGGTCGCCTCCAGCAGATGCACCAGCGATTCATCGACGAGCTGGTCGCGATCATCGACCAGGGCCAGCGCAGCGGGGAGTTCGGGGCGGTGGACCCGCTGGCCGTCGCCCAGCTCCTCAAGGCTTTCGTCGACGGCCTGGCCGGTGAGTCGGCGGTGGGGATCCGCCCGGACGCCCAGCGCCTGTCGACCGACGGGATCCGACTCATCTTCGAGGGGCTGGGACTGTCGGGCGTCCCGGCGACGGTGCCCGGGGATGCCACCCCCCCCGGGGACGCCACCCCCCCCGGGGACTCTGCCACGCCCGGCGATGCCGGGTCGGAACCCATCGGGTCGACGCCGGCTG
>RFKJ01000033.1 GCA_003694325.1 Deltaproteobacteria bacterium | reverse complement strand
GGCCGTGGCCGCCAGCCAGGCACCGATGGTGGCGTCGGGGGGGGCAGGGGGGCTCGCTTCGCCGGGTGTTGGGGCCTCCGCCGCCAGCTCCTCGACGTGTCGCCGGAGCCGGGCGTCCTGGCCCGGGCACTCGGCCAGGGCGTCCAACCACTCCTGGATTGCCCGCGGTTCCTCCTGGAGCCGCGCGTCGCTTGCCCGCTCCCGCGCCAGGCCGGCGGGGATCGGCAGGACGTGCAGCGTGTCGCGGTCGCGGCTCACGGGTCCTCCCCCTGGGCGTCGGCGACGGGATCGGCGGCGCGATAGCCGGCTCGGATGCTGGCATCGTGCACGTGGCGGCGGGCGCGGCGGATCCGGCTGGCGACGGTGCCGCGGGGAGCCTGGGTGAGCCGGGCGATCTCCGTCTGCGACCACCCCTCCAGGTGCAGGACGTAGGCTTCCCGGGCGTCGGGATCGAGGTCCGCCAGGATCCGCTCGCCAAGGTCGATGGCCTGGCGCCGCCAGGCGTCGGCCTCGGGGCTGCGGCGCTCGGTCCGCGGCATGGGGAGATCGGGGGCCAGGGCGTCGACCAGCTCGACGTCCTCGACCGGGATCCGCGGGCGGCGCCGGCGCTTCTTGAGGTGGTCGGCGGCGACCCGCCGCAGGATCCCCATGACCCAGGCGTCGAGCCGGGGCGGATCGGCGAGGCTGTCGATGCGCCGCACCACCACCGTGAAGGTGTCCTGGCACAGCTCCTCGGGGTCGAGGTTGCCTCCGTACAGCCGCCGGGCCGACGCCGGCAGCCAGGTCATCAGGTAGGCGAGGACCTGGCGGAGCGCCATCCGGTCGCCGCGGGTGGCCGCGGCGACGACGTCATGGGTCAGGGGCTCGGTGGGTACCGGGAGCATCACGTCCCGCAAGGTGGACGCCCGGGGAGAAGTGGATCACGGGCGCTCCGACCGCGCCGACGACCTACACCGGAGTGTAGGGGAGCCCGTGGGCTTCGGCGACCGCCTTGTAGGTGATGCGGCCCTTGCAGACGTTGAGCCCCTTGCGCAGGGCCTCGTTCTCGGCGATGGCCCGCTCCCATCCCTTGTCCGCCAGCTCCAGGCCGTAGCGGAGGGTGGCGTTGTTCAGGGCGAAGGTGCTGGTGCGGGCCACGGCGCCCGGCATGTTGGCGACGCCGTAGTGGACGATGCCGTCGACGATGTAGGTCGGATCGGCGTGGGTCGTGGCGTGCGTCGTCTCGACGCAGCCGCCCTGGTCGACCGCGACGTCGACGATGGCCGCACCCGGCTTCATCAGCGACAGGTGCTCGCGCCGCACGAGGTGGGGGGCCTTGGCGCCGGGCACCAGGACGGCGCCGATGAGGAGATCGGCCTTGCGCAGGCTCTCCTCGATGTTGTGCTGGGACGAGTAGAGGGTGTTCACCCGGCCGTGGTAGCTGTCGTCGTACCAGCGCAGCACGTCGAGGTTGATGTCGAGGATGGTCACGTCGGCGCCGATCCCGACGGCCATGGCGACCGCGTTCTTGCCGACGATGCCGCCGCCGATGACGACGACCTCGCCCGAGGGCACGCCGGGCACGCCGCCGAGGAGGACGCCCCGGCCGCCCTGGTACTTCTCCAGGCAGTGGGCGCCGGCCTGCACCGACAGCCGGCCGGCGACCTCGCTCATCGGCTGCAGCAGCGGCAGCTTGCCGTTGACCTCGACGGTCTCGTAGGCGAAGGCGATGCAGCCGCTCTCCATCAGCGCCCGGGTCTGGGGCAGGTCCGGGGCGAGGTGGAGGTAGGTGTAGAGGATCTGGCCTTCGCGGATCTTCGGGTACTCCTCCGCGATGGGCTCCTTGACCTTCCAGATGAGGTCGGCCCGGCCCCAGACCTCGTCGGCGGTGTCGACGATGGTGGCGCCGGCCTCGATGTACTCCTGGTCGGTCAGGCCGGAGCCGATCCCGGCGTCCTTCTCGACGAGCACGGTGTGGCCGTGCTCGACGAGCTGGCGCACGTTGCTGGGGATGCAGCCCACCCGGTTCTCCTGGGGCTTTATCTCCTTGGGGATTCCGATGATCATGGCGTGCTCCGCGCGTTTTCGGGAGGAGGGGCGGCACCCGGGCTCCGAGGCCATCCGGCGCAGGGGAACCAGGGGCGGGCCCACCATCCTCCAAGGTGGGATGGCGGGCGGCAGGGTGGGATGAACGGGGCCGAAGACGGTCCACGCGACTGCTATCGTGGTGCCAGGAGGTTGCGGTGCGCAGGCTGCGTGACGAGCCGGTGGAAGCTGTCGGGTCGTGGACCGGACGACGAGCGATGGATAGCGTCTGCCGCTGGCCCTGACGGGCCTTCCCTTCGCCGAGAGGTGACCCATCGAGCCCATCCCTTCGACCGAACCTCGGTCCTTCGCGGTCGTGCGCAGCACCCCCGTCGAGGTCGGTGGCGCCCCGGGAACCATCCGCCTGGCGCTGGAGGTGCGCGACGGCGGGGCCCTGCGCGAGCTGACCGGGGAGGTCGGACAGAACCTCAAGATCCTCAGCCGGGGGGTCGGGGTGCAGGTCCACCACCGCGGCCAGACGCTGACCATCGTGGGGCCGGCCGACCTCGTGGACCGGGCCGCCGACGTGGTCGAGCAGCTCGTGGCCGTGGCCCAGGCGGGGTGGTCCCTCACCGGCGCCGACATCGACCAGGCCTGCCGGATGCTGCGGGCCGACCCCGATGTGCGCCTGCTCGACCTGTACCGGGAAGTGGTCACCATCGGCGTCGGGCGTCGCCAGGTCCACCCGCGATCGGTCCGCCAGCGGGCCTACATCCAGGCCATCCGCGACCACGACCTCGTGTTCGGCATCGGCCCCGCCGGCACCGGCAAGACCTACCTGGCCATGGCCATGGGGCTGTCGGCCCTGTTCGCCCAGCGGGTCCGCCGGATCATCCTCTGCCGGCCGGCCGTGGAGGCGGGGGAGCGGCTGGGGTTCCTCCCCGGCGACATGACCGAGAAGGTCAACCCCTACCTCCGCCCGCTGTTCGACGCGCTCAACGACCTCGTGGGCTTCGACCGTGCCCAGCGGCTGATGGCCAAGGACGTCATCGAGGTGGCGCCCCTGGCCTTCATGCGGGGACGCACCCTGTCGGAGGCCTTCGTCATCCTCGACGAGGCCCAGAACACCACCCCCGAGCAGATGAAGATGCTGCTCACCCGGACGGGGCTCAACTCCCAGGTGGTCGTGACCGGCGATCCCAGCCAGGTCGACCTGGAGGGCACCCGGCGGTCCGGGCTGGAACACGCGGTGCGGGTCCTCGAACACCTCGACGGCATCGCGGTGACCCGGTTCACCGACGTCGACGTGGTCCGCCACCCGCTGGTGAGCGCCATCGTTCGGGCCTACGACCGGGCGGCGGCCGACCGGACGGGGGGGGAGGAATAGGGTGGGCGCCCGCCTCGACCAGCTCCGCGCCCTGCTGGCCACGAGCACGGCGCGGCGGATCGTGGCGCTGGTGGTCATGGCCGTCGGTACCGCCCTGCTGACGGTCGACTACGTCCGCATCCCGATGCGCGACTTCCAGGTGGGGGAGATCGCCGACCACGACATCCGGGCCACCACCGACTTCACCTACATCGACTGGGACGCCACCCTGCGGGCCCAGCGGGCGGCCGAGGCGGCGATCCCGCCGGTGTACGACTACGACGCCACGCTGGCGTCGCGGCTGCAGGCCCGGATCCACCAGGCCTTCGAACTGGCGCGGCGCCGCTACGCCCAGGAGCTGATGACCGCCCGCGGCGAGGGGCGGGAGGACGTCTCCGAGGAGGTCCTCGCCGCCATCGCCGCGGACTTCCTCCGGGTGCTCGAGCTGTCGCTGGCCCCGGAGGACGTGGACCGCCTCATCGCCCTGCGGTGGTCCGAGGACGCCGAGGATCTGGCCGCCCGGTACGTGGCCATCGCCCACCAGCGCTACATCATCGCCGACCGCAGCCTCCTGCCGGCGGAGGGGGGACCCATCCGGGTGGTGCGGCTGACCCGCGACGGCGAGGACGAGACGACCCTCGAGGACCTCGACCAGGTGCGGACGCCGGAGGAGGCCCGCCAGGCGATCACCCTGTATGCCCTGGACAACGGCGAGCCCGAGGACGTGGACCTGGCGCGGGTGCCGGTGGCCATCGCCCGGGCCGCGGTGCGGCCGAACCTGTCCTACAACCAGCTCCTCACCGAGAAGCGGCGCCAGGCCGCCCGCGACGCGGTCCGGCCCGCGGAGGTGTTCATCCAGCGCGGGACGAGCATCGTCCGCAAGGGCGAGGTCCTCAGCCGGCGCCAGGTCGACATGATCCGCGGCCTGCAACAGGCCCGGGCCGGGCCGGGCCTGCTCGGCGTGGTGCTGGCGCTGGTGGCGCTGACCGCCCTGGTCTACGGCGTGTTCTACGTCTACGGCACCACCCAGGTCCAGGCCTTCCGGCCCACCGATCGCGACATCGAGGCCATGTCGGTGGTCGGCCTGCTGCTGCTCGTGATCTCCCGCCTGCTGCACGAGCTGGGGGATCCCCTGTCGGCGGCGGTGGGGATGGACATGGCCGCCAGCAGCATCGGGTACATGGCGCCCATCGCGGCCGGCGGGATGGTGATCCGCATCCTGTGCAACAGCGAGACGGCGCTGCTGTTCGTCCTGCCGCTGGCGGCGATGGCCGGCATGATGATGGACCAGCAGGTGCTGTTCGCGGTGTACTTCACCATCGGCGGGCTGGTGGCAGCGGCGGCGGCGGTCCAGAGCACCGACCGGGTCGGCATCCTGCGGGCCGGGCTGCTCACCGGGCTGGTCAACGCCGGGGCGGTGCTGCTCATCAACCTCGTGCAGGTACACCTGGGGGCCTCCGCCGCGGCGCTGGCCGGCAGCGGGCTGCCGCTGTGGGACGTGCTGTTCGCCTTCTGCGGCGGGCTGCTGTCGGGCGCCATCGTGCTGGTGCTGGTCCCGGTCTTCGAGCTGTTCGGCTTCCTGACCGACTACAAGCTCATCGAGCTGGCCAACCTCAACCACCCGCTACTCCGCCAGCTCATGCTGCGCGCGCCCGGCACCTACCACCACAGCGTCATCATGGGCTCGCTGTGCGAGCAGGCGGCCGAGGCCATCGGCGCCAACCCCCTGCTGTCGCGGGTGAGCTGCTACTTCCACGACATCGGCAAGGCGCTGCAGCCCCAGTTCTTCATCGAGAACCAGCGGGGTGGCCCCAACCCCCACGATCGCCTCGACCCGCGGCAGTCGGCGCGGGCGATCCGGGCCCACGTCGTCGATGGCCAGGCCCTCGCCCGGCAGTACAAGCTGCCCGAGCCGGTGGTGGATGGCGTAGCCATGCACCACGGCACCAGCGTGATCAAGTACTTCTACGTCAAGGCACTGGAGCAGGCCGGGGAGGGCGAGGAGGTCGACATCGCCGACTTCCGCTACCCGGGCCCGATCCCCGACACCAAGGAAGCCGGCATCATGCTCCTCGCCGATCGCTGCGAGGCGGCCTGCCGCACCCTGCGCGAGCCCACGGCCAACAACATCCGGGCGATGGTCCAGCGGCTGGTCAACGACGCGGTCACCGACGGACAGCTCGAGAACTGCCCGCTCACCGTCCAGGAGCTGTACAAGATCGTCGACAGCTTCACCGAGACCCTGCTCGGCATCTACCACCACCGCATCGAGTACCCGGGGATGCCGGCGACGCCGCCGCCCCAGCCGGCGATGGACACCGGACCGATCATCACCCTGGACATCGACAACCCGCTGCGCGAGCACGCCTCGGAGCAGGTGACGGAGGAGGATGCCTCCGACGACCCCACCGTGGGTCCGACGGGCAACGGCCTTCCCGAGGACCCCAGCGCCGAGCTGCCGTCGGCGGGGACCCTCCCCCCGGATGGAGCCACGCGATGACGGGACGCCGCCACCTCGTCGATGTCTCGGTCGACACCGTCGACGGCCCCGCGACGGCCATCGCTGAGACCCTCGTCGACCACGTCCGGGGGGTGGCCGAGGCCGCGCTCGACGTGCTGCTCGCCGGGCGGCATGACGACGCCGGGGACGCCGACCCCGCCGAGCTGTCGGTGGTGTTGTGCGACGACGCCACGATGACCCCCCTCAACGCGCAGTGGCGCGGCCGGTCGGGGCCGACCGACGTCCTCTCCTTTCCCCAGGAGGAGGGCGAAGCCCTCGCCCTGCCGCCGGGAGTGCCGCGGCAGCTCGGCGACCTGGTGATCAGCGTGGACACCGCCCGTCGCCAGGCCGCGGAGCTGAAGCACGGCCTGGAGGAGGAGCTGCGGGTGCTCGTCGTCCACGGCCTGCTGCACCTGCTGGGCCACGACCACGAGACGGGGCCCGACGACGCGGCCCGGATGCAGGCCGAGGAGCGCCGGGTGCTGGCGGCGCTGGGTGGGGGCCAGGGGCTCATCGGGCGGTAGGGGCCCTCCCCTGCTGGACAGGGGCGGCACCGCTCGCTGCCGCCACCGCGATGCGCGGGGCATTCGCCCGGCACCCCCGCGGCGTCGAGGGCGGGAGTCAGGCGGGCACGACGGCGGACCGCCCGTGTCGCAGCCGAAGCTGCCCCTGGATGGCCGTGACCAGGGCCGGGTCGGGCGTGGCCTGGCGCAGCCTCCGAACGCTGCGGGGCGAGATGCGGAGGAGCGCCGCCAGGCGCGCCGCGCCCAGGGTGGGGACCGCGTGGATGGCGGCGACGCGCGCGGCGACGGCGGCATCGGACCGGCCCCCCGGGTGGACGAGCGCGCCGGCGGCGGCGGCGGCGTCGGCCAGGGCGCCGTCGGGGAGGTCGTCGAGGTGGACCGAGCGGTCGTCGAGGTCGGGGACTCCCAGGTGACCGAGGAGGGTCGCGCGGCCGACACGGGGCAGGCGTCGACGTACGTGGGTGGCCGTCCACAGGCCCCGGGTGCGCAGGCCCAGCAGGTCGGGGAGGTTGCTGGCGTCGGCGAAGGGATCGTGCTGGAAGCCGTGGCGTTCGTCCTGGCGCAGCACGTACTGGAAGCTGTTGTCGAGGTGCCACTGGTCCAGCACCGGCTGGTGCCACGGGGCGGCGAAGGGGACGGGCAGCCGCAGCGCCCGGCTGATGGCGATCAGCGCTCGCCGGGTCAACTCGCGGGCGCCGGCCTCGTCGCCGAACACGAGGAGATGGCCGTGGGTGTCCGCCCAGCGGAAGGCCAGCAGTTCCCAGGGGCGGGCGGCGCGCAGCACGCAGTCCGCCAGGGTGCGCTGGCTGGCGGTGTCCGGCGCGATGACCCGGCTGTCGCGCAGGCGCGCGGTGACGTGGAAGCCCAAGGGCTGCATGGCAGGCTCGGGGTGGGGGAGGGGGCGGTCACAACTCGGTCAGACGCCGGGTCTCACGCCGTCGTGTCCGGAAACACGGCCCAAAACGGCCGCAGCGAACCGACATGTCGAGGTCTGGGCTCGTTGTGACCGATTCGGCGCAACGAGGCGG
>RFKJ01000032.1 GCA_003694325.1 Deltaproteobacteria bacterium | reverse complement strand
GCCTGCGCGCCGTCGCCGCCGCCCCCGTCGATCCCGACGCGCCCGTCCCCCAGTCCGGCACCGTCGTGTCGGTGTACGACGGCGACACCCTGACCCTCGACACCGGGGACCGGGTCCGCCTCAAGTGGGTGAACACCCCCGAGCTGAAGCCGGCCGAGGACTACGGGGTGGAAGCGCGGGAGGCCACCCGCGCGCTGTGCCTGGGCCAGGAGGCCACCCTCACCTACGGCGAGGTCAAGCGCGACGGGTACGGCCGCCTCATCGCCGGCGTCACCTGCCAGGGCCAGGACCTGTCCGAGCACCTCCTCACCCTGGGCTTCGCCCACCTGTTCCTCATTCCCCCCAACGACCGGGACGTCGCGCCCCTGCTCGAGGCCCAGCGCAAGGCCCGCGAGGCCAACCGCGGGATCTGGAGCACCGATCGCTACCAGGGTGACCTGCACATCACCAGCTTCCACGCCAACGCCCCCGGTGACGACCGCGACAACGTCAACGGGGAGTACCTGCGGGTGTGCAACATCAGCCAGCACGAGGTCGAGCTGGCCGGCTACCGGCTGACCGACCTGTCGGGGCGGTCGTTCACCCTGCCCTCGGTCATCCTGCCGCCCGGCGCCACGGTCAAGATCCACAGCGGCGTGGGGGAGAACCGGACCAGTCCCGACGAGCAGATCGAGATCTACCTGGGCAGCGACGGCCCCATCTGGAACAACACCCGGGACCGGGCCACCATCTACGACCGCCATGGACACGTGGTCGACTCCCGCGACCACGAGGTCAAGGGCAGCGGGACCCGCTGACCTCCGGGTCGCCCCGTGCCCGGCCACCCACCTGCCCCCATCCGGGTCGTCGCACCACCCGACCCTTGTCCCCCACGGCGCCGCCGGGTAGAGAACCGCATGCCTGCCGCCTACCTCAACTGGCTCACCGACCTCTTCGAAGAGGCCCAGGTCCCCTACACCCCCGAGACGGCCGACTGGCTGGACCGGTCCCTCCGTCGCATCGCCGACGCCGAGGACCAGCCCGAAGAAGTCGTCTGGCGGACGCTGCAGCGACGATGGCTCCGCCACGGACCCTCGGGCAAGCAGCTCCTCGCGGCGCTGCTCCGCGAGCACGCCTACGCCCGACGGGACTCGCCGCTGCGCCCCCACGAGGGGCAGGCCTACTTCACCAACGACCAATGGCGCCAGGAAGGCGGTCTCCCCTGACCGTTCCGGGCCCCATCGCTGCGGGTGGCGCGCGCAGCTCCCACGACGCTGCAAGCTGCCGCGCCTGAGAACACACCGCGGAACCTGATCCGGCAATCCCGGCGGAGGAAAGCGATGCCCGACACGATCCACCTCGAAGATCCCCAGGCTCCCGGACCGGATCGCCCGCCCGGCCGCTACCCGGTCACGGTCGGGCCGCTGCAGGTCCCCATGACCGAGGTCGTCCTGACCACCGGGGAGGTGGTGCGCCTGTACGAGACCCTCGGACCCCAGGGACACGACCCCTCGGTCGGCCTCCCCAAGCGGCGGGCCCCGTGGATCGAGGCCCGGCAGGCCCGGGGAGACCGCAACTTCTCGCAGATGCACTACGCCCGACGGGGCATCATCACCGAGGAGATGCAGTTCGTCGCCGTCCGCGAGGGGGTCGATCCGGAGTTCGTCCGCGCCGAGGTCGCCGCCGGTCGGGCCGTGATCCCGGCCAATCGCCGGCACCTGGAGCTGGAGCCGATGATCATCGGCCGGAAATTCCGGTGCAAGGTCAACGCCAACATCGGCAACTCCGCCGTCCACAGCTCCCTGGAGGAGGAGGTCGAGAAGCTGCGCTGGTCGATCCGGTGGGGCGCCGACACGGTGATGGACCTGTCCACCGGGTCGCGGATCCACGAGACCCGGGAGTGGATCCTGCGCAACTCGCCGGTCCCCATCGGCACCGTGCCGATCTACCAGTGCCTCGAGAAGGTGAAGGGCAAGGTCGAGGACCTGTCCATCGACCTCTTCCTGGAGACCCTCGAGGAGCAGGCCGAGCAGGGCGTCGACTACTTCACGATCCACGCCGGCGTGCTGTTGCGCGACATCCCGCTGAGCGCCGACCGGGTCACCGGCATCGTCAGCCGGGGTGGCTCGATCATGGCGGCATGGTGCCTGCATCACCACAAGGAGAACTTCCTCTACGAGCACTTCGACCGGATCTGCAAGCTGATGGCCCGCTACGACATCACCTTCTCGCTGGGTGATGGGCTGCGGCCGGGCAGCATCGCCGACGCCAACGACGACGCCCAGTTCGCCGAGCTGCGGGCCCTCGGCGAGTTGACCCGGGTCGCCTGGGAGCACGACGTCCAGGTGATGATCGAAGGCCCCGGCCACGTTCCGCTCCACAAGATCGCCGAGAACATGGAGCGCCAGCTCGAGGAGTGCCACGAGGCCCCGTTCTACACGCTGGGTCCCCTGCCGACCGACTTCTGCCCCGGCTACGACCACATGGCCTCGGCCATCGGCGCGGCGATCATCGGCAGCCAGGGTTGCGCCATGCTCTGCTACGTCACCCCCAAGGAGCACCTCGGGCTGCCCGACAAGGAAGACGTCAAGCAGGGGCTGATGGCCTACCGGATCGCCGCCCACGTCGCCGACGTCGCCAAGGGACTGCCCGGGGCCCGGCTGCGCGACGACACCCTGTCGCGCGCCCGGTTCGAGTTCCGGTGGGAGGACCAGTTCAACCTCGCCCTGGATCCCGACCTCGCCCGGGCCTACCACGACCAGACGCTCCCCCAGGAGCGCATGAAGTCGGCGCACTTCTGCAGCATGTGCGGTCCCCGGTTCTGCTCCATGGAGATCACCCGGCGCCTGCGCTCCGGCCAGCGGGACGAGCTGCCCCCCAATCCCGACCTCGCCGCCCGGGCCGAGGCCGGCATGGCCGAGAAGTCGGCCGAGTTCAAGGCGCGGGGCGGCCAGGTCTACGTGCCGGTGGACGAGGGCTGACGGTCAGCGGCCGCGGCCCGACAGCAGCGCCTCCACGCGCCGCATGAGGGGCCGCAGGCTGCGGTGGGCCACCAGGCGGGTGGCCTCCTCGACCGGGAACCAGTCCACCCCGGTGATCCCCTCGCCGCCGATGGGACGAAGCCGCGCCGGGTCGAAGCGCTCCGGTGCGTCCATCAGGAACATGTGCAGGGTCTTCAGCCGGGGCTCCTGGTCCGGCGTGGTGAAGCCGTAGCGCACGAAGCCCAGCTCCTGCCGGATCACGAGGTCGCAGGGGATCCCCGCTTCCTCCCGCACCTCGCGGATGGCCGCCGCCGCCGGGCTCTCCCCCGGCTCCAGCTTGCCCTTGGCGACCTCCCAGGTTCGCCGGTTGCGGCGCTGCACCTGGATGAGCAGCAGCTCGGGGCCCGCCCCCCCCTCCCACACCGGGATGCCCCCGGCGCTGGCCTGCTCGGCGAAGCCGGGCCGCAGGTTGAGGACATGGCGGAGCGGCACGCTGCGCACCTGCCACAGGCCCTGGCGGTTGCGGGCGAAGCGGCAGCGCCGGAGCTGCCGGGCCCGGGCGGCGTCGACGTAGAGGACGACCGGTTCGCCGTGGAGGCGATGGGCGACCTGCCAGGCCTGGGACTCGGCGGACGACAGGAACACCGGGCGCCCCCCGCCGACCTCGAGCACGCCACGCACACGAGCCCGCTCGGCCCGGTCCCGGGTCGTGGCGTGGTACAGGATGTCCGGTGGACACGGGCCCCGGTTGCCGGTTCGGGACCGTCGGGGTCGGTGTGACCGTCCAGCGAGCGCCTGCTCGTCGTGGGTCTTGCGATCGTTCATGGTGGGAGCCGGTGGCTCCCCGAAGAGACGGGGAATTGTCCGCACCATAGCGCACGGCGCCCCCACCTCCCACCGCCCACCCCTGCCCGCTGCCTACTGGACGGGGTCGACCACCTGCCGCCACAGCGCATCGGCGGTATCGGCCGCCTGCCGGGTGGCCCGACAGAACCACCGCCATCGTTGCAGGCGGTCCTCGGGCGGCGAGGCGAAGGCCAGCTCCACCGGATACCGGGCATCGTCGACGAAGCGACCGCCGAGAAACCGGAACATGGCGATGAGGCTGCGGTTGGCGTCGGCCTCGCCCTCGCCGGCCCCCAGCGCGGTCCCCAGCCCCATGGCCACCGCATCGGCGGCCGGCGCCAGCGGCGGCAGCACCGCGTGGGCCGGCAGGCCCGCCACGTGGCTGCCGACCTCGACGAGTCCGCAGACCAGCGGGTCGAAGCGCCCGGCCGGGTCGGTCGCCCGCATCCCCTCCAGCCAGTCCTCCACCCGGTCGCGGACCCGCAGGCGGGCCCGGCCGAGCAGTCGAGCGAGGCGCCCATCCTCCCGCGCCCGGGCCAGCTCGGCCCCGTCCAGCCCCGCGGGGAGCGGGTCGGGAAGGCTGTCCACCACCGGTTCCAGCAGGTGGGTCAGGGAGGCCCGGGTGGACCCGGTCATGCCCTGCCCGGCGCGGAGCACCAGGCCGACCCGGTCGAGGGGGGAGACCGGAGCCCCGCAGAGCAGGTCGATGAGCGCCGGCTCTGCCGGACAGCCCAGTGCCGCCAGGGCATCGCGAAGCTGGCGGCCCAGCGCCCGCTGGACCGGATCCGGCGATCGGCTCAGGGCGACGAAGGCCCGGCTCGCCGGCGTCTGGCCGTCGCCGGCCCGGTCGGCGAGAAACCAGCCGTCGGCCCCATCCTCGGCCAGCGAGATCGCCAGCGGCTCCGCCGCGGGGCCGGGGACGATGACCAGCGCCCCACTGCCCAGGTCGCGGCCGACCCCGCAGCTCGCCAGCACCGGGGCGTGGACGATGGCCGGCCCCCGGACCGGGCTCACCGTGGCCGGATCTCCCACGATCTCGACATCGAGGGGCATGCCGAAGCTGCGGCTGCGCGACAGCAGCAGGATCCCGGCGGTGAGCGCCATGGCGCTCGGGCCCTTCAGGGCGACGGTCATGCTTCCTCCGTTCGGTGCATCATCCATCCTCTCCCTGCCGTGCCGCCACCCAGGCGTGCAGCGCCCAGCTCGCCGCGAGGACCGGGGCCCCCGTGGCCAGGACGACGATCAGCACGGTGACGCCGCCCTGGGGGAAGCTGCTCAGCACCAGGCTGGCCAGCAGCCACGCCGCCAGGGCGACCAGCCCACCCCGCCGGGCCTCGCGCGGCGCGAGCCACCCGTCGCGGAGCGCGGGAGCCTTGTCCACGCTGCCCCGCCCGGTGCGCCAGCGCAGGAACGCCGCCGCCTGGCCCAGCAGGCGGATCCCACCGACCAGCCCGACGACTCCGACCCATGCCAGGAGCAGGGCCAGGGGGCGCAGCGGGTAGTCGGCACCCAGGTAGCCGAACCACACGAAGGTGGCCGCCGCGCCGGCCAGGGCCGCCCACTTCCCGGCCCCCCCCAGAGCGGCCAGCGCCCAGGCACCCACCCGGCCCGGCGCCCGCCGGCCGGCCGGGGTCGGCCCGGCGTAGCGATCCCGGACCGCACCCTCCACCTTGACCAGCTCGACCTCCTCAGCGACGAAGGGCACCGCCAGCAGGCGATCGGGCCGCGCTCCCTCCGACAGCCACGGCGTGATCGCCGCGCGCCGGGGATGGGCGGAGACCGATCGCCCGGCCACCGCACGCCCCACCAGGCGCAGGGAGTAGTGCTGGTCCTCCGCCTTGGCGGTGATCATCGCCCGCGGGGTCCGCAGCAGGCCCTCCTCGAGCCGGCTGCCCCGGGGTACCGCCAGGATCAGCTCGTCGTCGAAGGGGGCCAGCTCCACCCGGGCGGTCGCAGCCGATTCGCCGCGCCCCGTCCACAGCTCCACCGGGCCATGGAACGACAGGATGCGGACGATCTCGTCCGGGAGGTTGGGCGGCGGCACCGCGCCAGCCTACGCCAGGTCGACGACGGGGGTCAGGTCCAGGGAGAAGGGGTGGCCATCCAGCTCCTCGCTTCCCGGCTCCTCGACGATCTCCAGCTCCACGGCCAGGGTCTCCGCGGCGATCCGCTCCCGGAACCGCTCGGCGGCGGCGACCACCGCCGCATCTCCGCCCAACCGCACCCGGATCCTGGTCGAGTACGCCAGGTCCAGCTCCTTGCGGGCGCCCTGGATGCGGTTGATCACCTCGCGGGCCAGCCCTTCCTGCCGGAGATCCTCGTCGAGATCGGCGTGGAGGGCGACCACCGCCGATGCCGAGCCCGCCGCCTGGAAGCCCTCGCGGGCCACGACCTCCAGCACGACATCCTCGGGGCCGAGGCGGATCGTGCCCTCGGGCAGCTCAACGGCGTAGCCCTCGCCGGAGAGGACGGCCCGCCGTACCTCGGCGCCATCGGCGGCGGCCAGGGCGCGGGCGCAGGCCTTCATCTGCTTGCCGAGGCGCCGGCCCAGGCGCGGGTAGTCCGGCTTGACCCGGAACTCCACGAAGTCCTCGGCCCGGTCGCTGAAGTGGACCTCCCGCACGTTCAGTTCGTCGGCGACCAGCGACAGCAGCGGCTTCAGCCGCTCGGCCCGATCGGGCTGGGCCAGCACCAGTTCCACCGCCCGCAGCGGCTGGCGGACCTTGACCCCGACCCGGGCCCGCGCCGCCAGCCCGAGGCTGCAGATCTCCCGCACCAGCGCCATGTCCTCCAACAGCGCCCGGGACGCCGCATCCGGCTCGGGCGCCACATCCGGCCAGTCCTGGAGGTGGACGCTCTCGCCGCCACCGAGGCGCAGGAACAGGGCCTCGGCCAGGAACGGCGTGAACGGGGCCAGCACCTTGCTGAGGGTCCGCAACACGTCGAACAGGGTCCACAGGGCGGCGAGCGTGTCGGCGCCCTCGCCCCAGAACCGGGAACGCGAGCGGCGCACGTACCAGTTGCTCAACCCATCGACGTAGGTCCGGATCGCCTGGGCCGCCTCGTAGATCCGGAGGGCGTCGAGGTTGGCCTGGACCTCGCGGACAAGTTGGTCGGTCTGGGCCCGGATCCAGCGGTCGAGGACCTGGTCACTGGGCCGGACGACGTCGCGGGTGGGGTCGAACCCGGCGAGGTTGGCGTAGATGGTGAAGAAGTTGTAGACGTTGGCCAGGCGCAGGTGCAGCTCGCGCTGCCCCTCGCGAATGGCCCGCATGGAGAGCCGGGTGTTGGTCCACGGCGGGTTGCTGGCGTAGAACAGCCACCGGAATGCATCCGCACCCGGGGGATCGAAGGGCGCGATGAGGAAGCAGCGCCCATCGCGGAGCCCGGCGGCCGCAGCGTCCTCGGGGTGGACGGCGATCGTCTCCCTGGGCAGGCCGGTCCGCGGCACCAGTGCCACCGGCACCCCGCCGATCCCCTCGGTCCCGGCGGCGAGCGTCATCCGCTCGTTCCTGCCGAGGTCCACGCTGCGCACGGCGGCAGGGGTCATCCCCACCTCCCCCCGCTGCAGGGTGTCGTCGGTGATGAAGTGCATCTGCATCCGTCCCCGCAGCACGAGGTGCGGCGAGGTGTAGTTGCCGACCGACTTCGACTCCTTCTTGCCGTCCATGTCCGAGACATGGCCGAGCACGATGCAGCTCCGGTAGGGCCGCGGATACCCCACGGGCTCGATGCCGTAGCGGCGACAGGTCTCGTCATCGAACAGCAGCGTGGAGATCATCAACAGGCTGTAGAACCAGCCCCGCGTCTGGTCGACGGCCTCGCTGATGAAGTCCGCCGGGAAGGACTGCTTGAATTCCTCGACGCCCTGGTGGGGGAACCCCCACTGGGCAAACGGCATGCAGCCGGAGTCGAACCAGCAGTCGATCACCTCGATGGCCCGGTGCATGGTGCCGCCGCACTCCGCGCAGGGGACCGTGACCCGGTCGATCCAGGGCCGGTGGACCTGGAGGTGCTCGTCGACGTCGTCGGCGAAGCCCTGCGCGCCGGCCTCGGCGAGCGCCGCCATGCTGGGAAAGGCGCGCTGGTGGTCGCAACGCTCGCAGGTCCAGATGGGCAGCGGCGTGCCCCAGAAGCGCTCCCGCGACAGGGCCCAGTCCACGTTGTTGCGCAGGAAGTCGCCGAACCGGCCCTCCTTGATGTGCTCGGGCAGCCAGTTCACCCGGGCGTTGTTGGCCAGCGCCTCGTCCTTGAAGGCGCTCGTGCGGATGAACCACCCCGGGCGGGCGAGCTGGAGCAGCGGATCGTCCTTGGACCGGGGCGAGAAGGGGTAGCTGTGGCGGATCGTCCCCCGCCAGTGCAGCAGGCCGCGCCGCTTGAGGTCGTCGATGATGTACTTGTCGGCGTCCTTGAAGTAGCGACCCCGCAGCCACTCGGGACTGTCGTCGACGAAGCGGCCATCGGGGCCCACCAGGTCGATGATCCCCAGCCCGGCGTCGAGCCGGAGCTGGTAGTCGTCCTCGCCGTAGGCCGGCGCGGTGTGGACGATGCCGGTCCCGGCGTCCAGGCTGACGTGGGATCCGGCCACCACCTCGAAGGCTCGCGGGTGGAGGTCGACGTGCGAGCTGGCGGGATCGGGCGGGTACAGCGGCGTGTAGCGAAGCCCGACCAGGTCGCGCCCCTTGACCCGTTCCACCACCTTGCCCTCGGGCGCCAGGGCCTCGGCGGCGATGACCGTCAGGGTCCGCCCGTCCTCCTCGATCTCGACGAAGACGTAGTCCAGGTCCGGACCGACAGCCAGGGCCACGTTGCTCGGCAGGGTCCACGGGGTCGTGGTCCAAGCGAGCAGGTAGGTGTCGGGGCGCCCGACCACCGGCAGGCGCACCGTGATGCTGGGGTCGTCGACCTCCCGGTAGCCCTCGCCCACCTCTCCGGCCGACAGGGCGGTGCCCCCCTCCGGCCACCACCACACCACCTTCTTGCCCTGGTAGAGCAGCCCGCGGTCGAACAGCTCGGTGAGGGCCCACCACACGCTCTCCACGTAGGAGCGGTGGTAGGTGACGTAGGCCTGGTCGAGGTCCACCCAGAAGCCCACCTTCTCGGTCAGCTCCTCCCACTCCGCGGTGTACTTGAAGACGCTCTCCACGCAGCGCTTCGCGAAGTTGTCGAGGCCATAGGCCAGCACCGCCTCGCGGCTGTTGCGGCCCTTGGCGCGCATGCCGAGCTGCTTTTCGACCTCGATCTCGACCGGCAGGCCATGCGTGTCCCACCCCGCCTTGCGATCGACGTGGAAACCGCGCATGGTCTTGTACCGCGGGAATAGATCCTTGATCACTCGCGTCAACACGTGGCCGTTGTGCGGTGTGCCGTTCGCGGTGGGCGGTCCCTCGTAGAACACGAACCGAGGACACCCGGCCGTCTTCTGGAGGCTCTGACCGAAGATGTCGTTCTCCCGCCAGTACGCCAGCACCTCCTCCTCCAGCTCGACCGCGCTGGGAAGCTCGTCGAAGCGCTTGTCGTGGGACGGGCTGGACATGTCGACCTCCAGGGGTGCCCGGCGGCCGGGGGGCGCGGGCCGGGCCG